>JABDIW010000452.1 GCA_013003515.1 Acidimicrobiia bacterium | reverse complement strand
AGGGCGTCGTGGAGGTCGGCGAGGACGGCGTCCCTGTCGTCGCCGATGACCGGCTCGGGGCCACCGAGCACCTCCGACGCCGACACGCGTTGGTCCTTGAGCGCGGACACGATCCGGCCGTAGACGGCCTCGGCGACGAGCGTCATCGGCTGGCCCAGCTCCATCGACGAGATGACCGTCCACTTACCCGTGCCCTTCTGACCCGCTGCGTCGAGGATCTTCTCGAGAAGCGGGGAACCGTCCTCGTCGCGGAACGCCATGATGTCTGTGGTGATCTCGATGAGGTACGAGTCGAGCTTCCCGCGGTCCCACTCGGCGAACACCTCGTGCATCTCCTCGTGGGTCATCCCCAGACCGCGATGCATGATGTCGTAGGCCTCGGCGATCACCTGCATGTCGCCGTACTCGATGCCGTTGTGGACCATCTTCACGTAGTGACCGGCCCCGTCGGCACCCACCCAGTCACAGCACGGGACCTCGTCGACGGACGCCGCAATCGACTGGAAGATGTCCTTCACGAACGGCCAAGCCTCCTCCGAGCCCCCGGGCATGATGGAGGGGCCGCGGCGAGCACCTTCTTCGCCACCGGAAACGCCCGTTCCGATGAAGCGGAGGCCCGCTGCCTCCACCCGCTTCGTTCTGGCGATGGTGTCGGTGTACAGCGAGTTGCCCCCGTCGATGATGATGTCGCCCTCGTCGAGAAGCGGAATCAGGGAATCGATGGTGGCGTCGACAGGCCTTCCTGCCTTGATCATCAGCATCACCCGTCGCGGTGGTTTGAGGGCTTCGACCAGCTGCTCCAACGAACGGACTCCGACGACCTTGGACCCGGCGGCGTCACCTGCGAGGAACTCGTCCACCCGCTCGGTGGTGCGGTTGTAGGCGGCCACGGTGAAGCCGTGGTCGTCCATGTTCATGATGAGATTGCGGCCCATCACCGCCAAACCGATGACGCCGATGTCTGCTGATGCGCTCACGAGGCTCCTTGTAGTGGTCGACCGAGGCTACCGAGGACCACAATGGTGCGGGACCATCGCTGAGAGGAACGCCGTGAACATCCCCAAACCGTCCGAGGCCGACAAGGACTACTTCCGCTCGATCGTTCCCGAGGATCCCCGGGTGGAGGTCAAGCCGATGTTCGGCAACGTTGCGGCGTTCGTGAACGGGAACATGTTCATGGGGCTCTTCGGCCCTGACGTAGGCGTGAGGCTCGATGAGAACGGCCGGGACGAACTGACCGCCGTTGAGGGAACGAGCCCGTTCGGACCAGACGACCGGCCCATGAGGGAGTACGTCACCCTTCCGGAAGCGTGGCGTGACGACCCCAAGACGACGGCCGAGTGGACCGATAGGGCGCTAGACCACGTGGCATCCATGCCACCGAAAGAGCCAAAGAAGAAGTAGCGCTGGATCACACCGAACTGCCGACCCAGAGCCCGAAGGCGTTCGTCACATCCCTCTGTCGGGCCCACGCGTGAGGGCCCGGCCGAAGCCGGGCCCTCAATCACATGGTTGAAGCTGTTCAGCCGATCGGATCGCCTGGGGTACCGATCACCGGCGGATCCTCCAGGCCGGAGATCTGGCACTCCTTGTTGATCTCACCGTTGTCGTACTTGGTGATCTCTGCCCACAGCACCCGCAGCGACGTGTCCTCACCGGGATCAGACTTGTCACCGGTCCCGTCGGTGAACGCGTCCGAACACGAAACGTGCAGCTGGATGGTGCCGAACTTCTCGTTGACATACATGAAGCCTTCGTTCGACTTTCCGGTGTATCCGTCCGAGCCGAAGGCGTTGTGGCCCGAGATAGTCATCTCCTCGTTGGTGTCGAGATCGATGAAGTGGAACGTGTACGCCGCGTACTTCCCTCCGTCACCGCCGCCCTCACTGCCGCCACCGTCGGATGACGACCCGGGTGCCTTGGCGTTGACCGCACGCTGCCACGCCTTCTTGTAGCGGTCCATGGCCTTGTCGGCCTTCTCCTCGTCTGTCGCCTTCGCCAGCTCCTCGTTGACCTTCTCGAGGTCCTTCGCCGCAGCGCCACGGTCTTCAGCAGCTGCGAGAGCACGCAGGGCGGCGGTCCGGGCGGTGTCGACCAGCTCTTCTACGAGCGCGGTGTCGAGATCCGGGTCCTTCTCGCCGGCCTTGGCCAGTTCCTTGGCCGCCTTCTTCAGGGCGTCCAGAACCTTCTTGTCAACGGGCTCGCCATCGGCATCGAAGCGTGCCGGGTCAAGACCCTTTGCGAGTTGCTCGCCGGCCTTGTCGACCTTCTTGTCGGCGTCTTCGTTGCCGTCCAGCCCGTCGAGCGCAGCGACAGCCGCCATCATGCGGTCGTAGGTGGAGTCGGCTCCGTTGGCGAGAGCTGCACTTGCGGGAAGCAGTGCGACGAGCAGCGCAACGACTGCGAAGACTGCGAGCGTTTTCTTCACGGGGGACCTCCAAGGGGAACACTCTGTGTGGTTGAGTGACAACGTAGCGTGACATAGAGTGGTCTGGCAACCACGCTTGAGTGTCATTGCGGGCGACGCAAGAGGACTAGCCCCTCGCCGCTGGGCTTCAGCCCAGCTCGAGAATGCGTATCCGGGCGGCGTTGAGTCGATCGGCCATCGTCTCCGCGATCCGCTGCATGAGCCGGTAGCCAAGCGCCGGGTCCTCGTCACAATGGGTCATCAAGGCCTGTCCGTCGATGGCCAGAGCTCGCACAGGCGTCTCGCAGACCGCGTCGAACTGCCACTGATATGGTTCGAACAGCCAGGACCAACCCAGAACGCTTCCCTCGTGGACCGACTGGAGGATGCGTGGCGACGCATGAGCCGGTGTCTCGATCTGAAGCGCGACGATCCCGCTGCGAATGAGATAGAACCGGCGGGCCTTCTCCCCTGCACTGAAGATCACCTCGCCTGCGGCGAAATCGACCGGCTGGGCGAATCGAGCCAGAACCTCGACATCCCCGGCCAGCGCTCCCATCGCAAAGGGATGTGCACCGAGTTGCTTGGTCACCATGTCGTTGGTCATGCCCCAAGCCTATCCGACTGCACCATGCCCGTTTCCGAGCGAGTACAGGTGGGGAGCGGACGCCGATACAATCCCGGGACGATGAGCACCGAAACCGAGCCGACGACCCCCATCCCGCCCTACGAGGAACACGTCGGCGCCAGCCGTCAGTACATGCGCGACATCATCCTGGGTGTCAACGACGGCCTCGTTTCGATCTTCCTGTTGATCGCCGGCGTGGTCGGTGGTGGTCTGGAGACCGAGCAAGTGCTCCTGGCGGGGATCGCCGGAGCCATCGCCGGTGCGGTTTCCATGGCCGCAGGTGAATACCTCGCCACCAAGAGCCAGGACGAGGTCTTCGAGCGCGAGATCGAGCTCGAGAAGGAGCACTTCAAGTACCACTGGGACCACGAGGTCGAGGAGCTCACCGACATGTTCCGTGACATGGGCGTCGCCGAAGAGGACTTGCCCGCCGCCGTAGGAGCGTTCGCCCGTGACGAGAAGCCGATGATGGAGATCATGAAGGCGCTCGAGTTCCAGGTGGTCGATGACGAACGGCGCAGCGCCTTCGCCGCCATGTTCCTCTCCGGTGGGTTGTTTCTTCTCGGTTCGCTGTCATCGATCCTCCCGTTCGTGTTCACGGACGAGACGGGGGTGGGCCTGTTCTGGGC
>JABDIW010000266.1 GCA_013003515.1 Acidimicrobiia bacterium | reverse complement strand
CCCCAGAACCAGCCTCAGCCAACACCTTCGTGATCGCAGCCGTCAACGTCGTCTTCCCATGATCAATATGACCCATCGTCCCCACATTCACATGCGGCTTCGAACGCTCAAACTTCTCCTTGGCCATTGACGCGGTCTCCTTTACTCGCCACGAACCTTGGCCACGATTTCCTGCGCGACCTGGGTGGGAACTTCCTGATATGAATCGAATTGCATCGTGTAGCTGGCCCGGCCCTGCGTCGACGAACGCAGATCCGTGGCATACCCGAACATCTCGGCGAGGGGCACGAGCGCGTTGACCACACGGGCCGGCCCGCGCTGGTCCATCGACTCGACCTTGCCCCGGCGTGCCGACAGGTCACCGATGACGTCGCCCATGTAGTCCTCGGGCGTCACCACTTCGACCTTCATCATCGGCTCGAGCAGCTTCACTCCGGCGGCCTTTGCGCCGTCCTGAAGAGCCATCGAGCCGGCGATCTTGAATGCCATCTCGTTGGAGTCGACGTTGTGGCTCGACCCATCCTTGAGCGTCGCCTTGAGGTCGACCAGGGGGTATCCGGCCAGGATTCCTCCGTCGAGAGCCTCGGTCATCCCCTTCCTGACGGCGGGGATGAACTCGCGAGGGACGTTGCCACCCTTGACGGCGTCCTCGAACACGAACCCGGAGCCGGGGTCACCGGGCTCGAGGTCGATGATGACGTGGCCGTACATGCCGGAACCACCGGTCTGGCGCTTGAACTTGGAGTCGATGTCGCGCACGGCACGCTGGATGGTCTCGCGGTAGGCGACCTGGGGTCGACCGACGTTGGCCTCCACCTTGAACTCGCGCAGCAGGCGATCGACGATGACCTCCAGGTGGAGCTCGCCCATGCCGGAGATGATCGTCTGGCCCGTGTCCTCGTCGGTGCGGACCTGGAAGGTCGGATCCTCGTCCGCGAGCTTGGTCAGCGCCTCGCCGAGCTTGTCCTGATCGGACTTCGTCTTGGGCTCGATGGCCACCGAGATCACCGGGTCGGGGAACGTCATCGACTCCAGCTGGATGGGGCTGCCGTCGGCGGCGAGGGTGTCACCCGTCTTGGTGTTCTTCATGCCGACGGCGGCAACGATGTCGCCCGTCATGATCGCCGTGATGTCCTCCTGCTCTTTGGCATGCATGCGAAGCAGACGGCCAAAGCGCTCCTTCTTCAACGTGGTGGTGTTGATCACCGAGTCGCCCTTGTCGGCGACACCGGAGTACACGCGGATGTAGGTGAGGCGCCCGACGAACGGGTCGGTCATGATCTTGAAGGCGAGGGCGGCAAACGGTTCGTCATCTGACGGCTTGCGCTCCAACGTCTCTTCCTCGTTGCCTGGCTTGAAACCCTGCATCGGCGGCAGGTCCAGCGGGCTCGGCAGGTAGGCGACGACGGCGTCGAGCAACGGCTGAACGCCTTTGTTCTTGAAGGCGGTGCCACACATCACCGGGACGAAGTCCTGGTTGATGGTGCCCTTGCGGATGACGTGACGGATCTCCTCGGGCTCGAGATCGCCGTCACCGAGATACTTCTCGAGGAGGACCTCGTCTTCGGAGGCGACGACGTCGAGCATCTTCTCGTGCCACTCGTCGGCCTGCGCCTGAAGCTCTGCGGGGATCTCGACGACCTCCCGATTGGTGCCCTCGTCGTCTTCCCAGACGATGGCCTTCATCTCGACCAGGTCGATGACGCCAACGAAATCGGACTCGGCGCCGATCGGGATCTGGATGGCGACCGGGTTGCCGCCGAGACGCTCGATGATCGAGTCGATCGAACCGAAGAAGTCGGCGCCGACGCGATCCATCTTGTTGATGAAACAGATGCGGGGGACGCCGTACTTGTCGGCCTGGCGCCACACGGTCTCTGACTGCGGCTCGACGCCGGAGACGGCGTCGAAGACGGCGACTGCCCCGTCGAGGACACGCAGCGAACGCTCGACCTCCACGGTGAAATCGACGTGACCGGGAGTGTCGATGATGTTGATGGTGTGGCCGTCCCACTGCGCCGTCGTGGCCGCCGAGGTGATGGTGATGCCACGCTCCTGCTCTTGCTCCATCCAATCCATGACGGCCGCGCCCTCGTGAACCTCACCCATCTTGTAGGTGCGGCCCGTGTAGAAGAGGATCCGTTCGGTCGTCGTCGTCTTACCGGCATCGATGTGAGCCATGATGCCGATGTTGCGGATGGTGTTGAGATCGATCGTGCGTGCCATCAGGAGACCTACCAGCGGTAGTGGGCGAAGGCCTTGTTGGACTCCGCCATCTTGTGGACGTCTTCACGGCGCTTGACCGCCGACCCGGTGCGGTTGGCGGCATCGAGGATCTCGTTGGCGAGACGCTCGGCCATGGTCTTCTCTTTGCGCTTCCTGGCGTACTCGACCAACCAGCGCACGGCCAGGGTCTGGGACCGACGAGGCCGGACCTCGACAGGCACCTGGTACGACGAGCCACCGACGCGGCGTGACCGAACCTCGAGCTGGGGGCGGATGTTCTCGATCGCCTTCTTGATGGTCTGAAGCGGGTCGGAACCGGTGCGCTTCTCCACGATGTCCATGGCGCCGTAGACGATGCGGCGGGCGGCGCCCTTCTTGCCCCTCAGCAACACCTTGTTGATGATCTGGGTGATGAGGGTGGACCGATAGACCGGATCCGGCTCGAGCTTGCGAACGACTGCTGGTGCGCGACGCATCGAAATCAGCCCTTCTTGGACCCGTAGCGGGACCGGCTCTGGCGGCGAGCGTCGACGCCGGCTGCGTCGAGCGTTCCGCGAATGACCTTGTAACGCACACCGGGCAGGTCTTTCACACGACCGCCACGGACGAGGACGATCGAGTGCTCCTGGAGGTTGTGGCCTTCACCAGGAATGTATGCAGTGATCTCGAAACCCGAGGACAGGCGAACACGGGCGACCTTACGGAGCGCCGAGTTCGGCTTCTTCGGCGTCACCGTGTACACGCGTGTGCACACGCCGCGTCGCTGCGGGGACCCCTGGAGGCCCAGCGTCTTCGACTTCTTCAACTTCGGCTTCCGGCCCTGTCGGACCAGCTGCTGCACAGTCGGCAAGCGTTGCTCTCTTTCGTCATGGTGACACGGCCCATCGCTTCCTGAAGGCCTGTGACACACGAAAATCGGCGCCCTAGCCGTCCGGCCAGGTCGCCGACTCCTATGTGGCTCTCCGCAATACAACAGCGTGCACGGGGGCACGCCTCCAGGTACGCGGGAGCGCGGGAAGCGCCGGAAGTATATAGACCCCTGCGCCGTGCCGCAAAGCCGATGACCGCTCAGATGGGGAATGCCGGGGGCCCGTCCGCCGCAGGTGGATCCTCGGGGACGACCGGTGGGTCGCTCTCTTCGTCGTCATCCGGCGCGGAATCGCCTCGCTCCGCCCGCGGTCGGGACGCCGGCGC
>JABDIW010000193.1 GCA_013003515.1 Acidimicrobiia bacterium | reverse complement strand
CAGGTCGATCCACTCCGCCTGCTGGGCTTCCCACTGCGATCGTTCCAGGACGTCGCACGCCGTGCCGAAGATCGCCCAGAAGTCGTCACAGGAGCCGTTGAGGCGGTACTCGACCGACGACACCGAGCTGAACCGGAACAGGGTGGCGCTGAGGTCGCCCAGCAGGAATGCCTCCGACTCAGCGCCTGTCGTTGCTGTGTCGGCGAGGTCGATGACGAGCCGACCCGAGGACAGCGAGATGTTCACCAGGTCTTCGCCACCAGCCTCCGGACCAAACGGGGAGCGGAATCCGGCTTCCGCCTCCTCAGCGGTGGGGCCCTCGAGGAGCGCCCGCGTGGTCGCGGTGATGACGAGCTGGGTGTCCGGCACCTCGCGGAAGACGACCGTGTCACCGGTGGGAAAGAGGGCGCTGCCGCACGAGTAATGCAGGATGAGCACGATGTTGCCCGATGCCGGCGTGACTGCAGGCACCTCGCAAGGTGGCTCGGGAACCGTCGTCGTGGTGGTTGTCGTGGCGTCGGTGGTTGTCGTGGCAACGGTCGTGGTGGTGGCAGCCGTGGTGGTTGGCGCTGCCAGCGGCTCACGAACCTCGATCACACGCCGAAAGGCCGCGATCAGGACGATCAGAGCGAGGATGGCGACGGCCGCGATCAGCACTCGCCTGATGATGTCGAGGAGCGCCGTGTTCATGACGGCAGGATCCACCCTTCTGCCTCGTAGCGGATGCGATGGCCGACGTGCTCACTGGCGAGCAGGCTCCACGAGGTGTGGTCGAGCCACTCGGAGCCAACCTGGATCACCTGGCGAAGTGTCCCCTCGAAGGTGAAGCCGAGCTTCACGGCAATCCGCTCACTCGCCCGGTTGCCGGCCGCGATGCGCACCGCAACCCGGTGCATCCCCAGGTCGCCGAAGGCGAACCCGAGGATCGAGGCGACGGCTTCGGTCATGTAGCCGTTGCCGGTGTCCGACGTCCGGGTCCAGTAGCCGACCTCACCCGTCCGGTTCTGGGCCGACGTGAACCACACGGACACATTGCCGACGTGGCGGGGCCGGTCGTCGATCGTCCGCATGGCGAAGTCGAACGCACGGTTCTCGTTCCATGCGGCCATCGAGTCGCGGATGTAGGTCTGTGCCATCGATCTGGTGTAGGCACCCGTCGCCCACGGGAGCCAGCGGCTCAACTCGGTCATCGATTCGGCTGCTGACGTTTGCAGCATCTCGATGTCGCGTCGGCGAAACGGCCGCAGACTCAGCCGCGGCGTCGCGATATACGTACGTTCGATGGTCCCGACCACGCCTGCGAGCCTATCGCAGCGTCGCCGTTCTCCTCGTCCTGGGCCCGCCGTATGCTTGATTCATGTCACCGGTCGAAGGTTCATCGACTGCGCTCTGGGACGCCCTCGAGGCGCTGCCCACGGTTGCGTCGTCATTGCAGGCCCGGTCGGCTGTCCTCGTCCCGCTCTATGACGACGGCAACGGCGAGATGCGGGTGGTGCTCACCAAGCGGCCCGACCACATGCCCACCCACCCCGGTGACGTGGTGTTTCCGGGTGGCCACATAGATCCGGGAGAGACCCCGCTGGAGGCTGCGGTCCGTGAGACGTGGGAAGAAGTCGGGATTCCGGCGGGCTCGATCGAGGTGATCGGTGGCCTCAGTCCCATGACCACCCGGAACCGGGAGAACCTGATCATCCCGGTCGTTGCCCGCATCGACCGTCCCGCCGAGCTGATCCCTGAACCGGCCGAGGTGGACGTCATCATCGAGCCCCGGATGGTCGACCTGCTCGACGAATCGCTGTGGCAGAACCGCGACTACTACGGCCATGAGCTGTGGTTCTACGAGTTCCCCGAAGGCACGCTGTGGGGCGCCACGGCGTTCATGATGCGGGAGCTGCTCGAGTACCTCCGCTGAGGCCTACTCAACGAAGATCGCTACCAGCAGCGGCGCAATGATGAGGGCGGGGAGCATGTTGGCCACCCGGATCTTCTTCAGGTCCAGCAGGCGCAGCGCGATCCCGATCAGCAGGATCCCTCCCGCCGCCTCGAGGGCGTCAACCATGGCGTCACTGAGGACTCCCTCGAGTGCATTGGCAAACAGGGCGATGCCGCCCTGGATGACGAGGATCAAGCCCGCTGACAGCGCCACCCCCCAGCCGTAGACCGCAGCGAAGGCGATCGAGGCGAAGCCGTCGAGCCCCGCCTTCACGAACAGATCGTTGGGGTCTCCGAGGCCGTCCTTGATCGACCCGAGGATGGTGAGGGGCCCGATGAGATACACGAGGCTGGCGACAACGAACCCCTCGGCAAAGCGGTGCTTGCGGCTCCCGGTGGCGGGATCGAATCCCTCGGGCAACTCGACGTCAATCGGGGCGGCGGCGCCCACGAGTCTGCGCTGCACCACCTCACCCAGCTTCGTCAGGCCCTGCTCGATGCGAAGCAGCTCTCCGATCAGTGCACCAACGAGGACGGCGACCAGCAGGATCGTGAACTCATCGGACGAGAGCGTCTCCCGGACCGCCAGGGCCGCCACGATCAGGCCCAATGCGCCCATGATCGTCTCGGTGAACCGCCCCGGGATCTTGCGGCCGGCGAGGGCGCCTATCGCAGTTCCGACGATGACGGTGACGACGTTGGTGAGAGTTCCGACGAGCACGGCGGCACGCTACCCCCTAGCGTCCCGGCCATGGAGCTCGCCGGAAGAGTCGCGGTCGTCACCGGTGCCGCCAGCGGCATCGGTCAGGCCATGGCTCGCCGCTTTGCCGCCGAGGGAATGGCCGTCGTGCTGGCCGATATCGAGCCGCAGCCGCTGGAACGGACAACTGCCGAGCTTCGGGATTCCGGCGCCGATTGCATCGGTGTGGTCACCGACGTGAGCGATGGCGCTGCCATGGACCGGCTCGCCACTGCGGCGTTCGAAGCCTTCGACACCGTGCATGTGGTCTGCAACAACGCCGGCGTTGGGGGAGGGGGCTCCGTCCTCGAGACCACGCCGGAACAGTGGGAGTGGGTGCTCGGAGTCAACCTGTGGGGCGTGGTGCACGGCCTGCGGGTCTTCCTGCCACGACTCGTCGAGCAGGGTGAGGGGCACGTGGTCAACACCGCTTCGGTCGCCGGCATCGTGTCGACGCCGAACATGGCGGCCTACAACGCCTCGAAACACGCCGTGGTGACCCTGTCAGAGACCTTGTACTACGAGCTCGCCGAATCCAACGTGGGCGTGTCGGTGCTGTGTCCGGCATGGATGCGGACTCGCATCCACGAGTCGCACCGCAATCAGCCCGAAGGTCTCTCTGGCCAAGTCGCTTCGGGGAGTGAAGAAGCGGTCCGCAGCAAGGTCGCAGAGCTCATCGCCGACGGGCGCGATCCCGCCGAAGCCGCGCAGCTCGTGGTGGAGGCGGTCCGGACCGGAACGTTCTACGTGCTGACCCACCCGGGCATCAAGCCCTTCTTCGCCCGTCGCTTCGAGGACATCCTGGAGAGCCGGAACCCTTCGGTTGAAGGCGTGTGACGGACCCGGTTGTATGGTTCGCCGGTACGCATGGTCGAGCACCTGGATGAGGTGGGCGTGACAGCTTGTGTCGTGATCGGTGGAGGAGGCCACGCCCTCGTGGTGATAGAGGCGATGCAGCTCGAAGGGCGTTGCACGCCAGTGGCCATCATCGATGCCGATCCGGCCTCGTGCCCTCCAGACATTCTCGGCGTCCCGGTTCGGGGTGATGACTCGACGCTTCCCGCCCTCATCGAGGAGGGCGCCACGCACTTCGTCGTGGCAGTGGGTGCGATAGGCCGCCCGCAGGTACGCCGGGGGTTGTTCGAGTCTGCCTCCGCAGCAGGACTCACGCCGGCCACCGTCACGCATCCGGGCGCAATCGTCTCGGCACACGCCACCGTCGGTGCCGGGAGTCAGATACTTGCCGGGGCCGTGGTGAACGCCAGGACCCGCCTCGGCTCGAACGTGATCGTGAACACCGGCGCAATCCTCGAGCACGATTGCCAGATCGGAGACCACGCCCACATCGCCCCGGGGTCGGCAATTGCCGGGGGAGTCGCCGTGGGAGCCGGGTCGCACGTTGGGATCGGGTCGTCGGTGAAGGAGGGAGTGACGGTCGGCGCAGGTGTGGTTGTCGGCGCCGGCGCCGTCGTGGTGTCCGACGTGGACGACGGTCTGGTCGTCACCGGTGTCCCGGCCCGTCCGCGCGAGAGCTGACGGAGACCCTCAGGTCAGGGAGGACTTCACGAGGCCGATGACGATTCCGTCGATGAGGGCCTTCCACGAAGCATCGATCATGTTGACGTGCACGCCGACCGTGCCCCAGATGTCGTCGCCGTCCGACGTCTCGACCAGCACCCGGACCCGGGCGCTGGTTCCGTCGGATGAGTCCAGGTCGCGGACCCGGAAGTCGGTGAGTCGAAATCCAGAAATGGCCGGGTAGGCAGGAGCCAGCGCCTGGCGGAGAGCACGGTCGAGTGCCGAGACCGGCCCCTGGCCCTCGGAGGTGGCAACGACCCTGTCGTCGCCGATGTGGATCTTGACGGTGGCCTCGGCGATGACGTCATCTCCCCGGTTCTCCACGTAGACGCGATAGGACTCGACGTCGAAGAAGTCCTGCTTCCACCCCGAGGCCTCCCTCAGCAGCAGTTCGAATGACCCATCTGCTGCCTCGAACTGATATCCCTCGTGCTCCATCTCCTTGATGCGCTCGACGACTGCCTGAGCCGCGTCATCGTCGACGTCGAGACCCTGAGCCCGTGCTTTGGCCAGGACGGTCGATCGGCCGGCCAGTTCCGACACGACTACCCGGGTGGAGTTGCCGACCCGGCCCGGGTCGAGGTGCTCGTAGGCGTCGGACTTCCTCTCCAGCGCCGACGTGTGGAGCCCGGCCTTGTGGGTGAACGCAGACGAGCCGACGTAGGGGAGATGCGGGTCGAGGGTCAGGTTGATGATCTCGGCTATGTGATGAGACACCCTGGTGAGGTGGGGAAGGCGATCTTGCGGGATCGCCTCGATGCCCATCTTCAGAGCGAGGTTGGGGATCACCGAGCACAGGTCGGCGTTGCCGGTGCGTTCTCCGTACCCGTTGACGCACCCCTGCACCTGAACCGCGCCGTTGCGCACGGCCGTGAGGGAGTTGGCGACGGCCATCCCCGTGTCGTTGTGGAAGTGGGCGCCCAGGCGCGGGTCGTCGAGCGCCTCACCGACCTCGCCGATGACCCGCTCCACCTGGTGGTCGAGGAAGCCGCCGTTGGTGTCGCAGAGCACCAGCCTCTCGGCGC
>JABDIW010000155.1 GCA_013003515.1 Acidimicrobiia bacterium | reverse complement strand
CCTCGAGCATCGTGTCGTTGCGAAGCAGCATGTTGAGCAGCGGGGGAGGTGCGACGGTGTACGTGATCTGTTCGGTCGCAATCTGGCCGAGGAAGACGCCGAGATCGATCGGATTGTGGAGGACCAGTCGGCTGGCGGTCTCGATCCACGGCACCAACATGCCGCCGATGCCGGCCATGTTGACGACGGGAAACGGGCAGAGGATTCGGTCGTCGGGGCCGAGCTCGAGCTCCGCCACCTGAAAGCCGGAGGTGGCCAGCCACATGGCATGGGATCGAGGCACTCCCTTCGGTGTGCCGGTTGTGCCCGATGTCCAACAGATGGTGGCGGTATCGGTGGGGACGGCGATGTGGGGAGCAGGTGTCCCGCCGGAATCCAAATCCAGGCGTCGGTCGGGGTTGGGGTGGTCGGACCCGAAGGTGAGCATGGTTGCGTCGAATTCGGCGAGCACCGCGGCCGACGCATCGAGCAGGTCGGGTCGATCCGGCCGAGCGCCGGTGATCAGGTGACGGGCGCCGGAGGTGGAGAGCCCGTGGCGAAGTTCGTGCTCCCGATGCTGAATGGGAAATGGCGTCGCGATCGCGCCAATCCGTGTGCACGCCAGAATCGAGATCGGCAGCTCCGCGCAGTTGGGAAGCTGGATCGCCACGGCGTTACCAGCGGTCACCCCCGCCTCCTGGAGGGAGAGGGCGACGGCGTCGACCGCGGCGTCGACATGCGTCCAGGTGAGCCGCAATGGTTCGCCGCTGAAGAACGTGTCCCGGTTGGGCGCGTCGACGAGGGCCACCGAATCCGCACGCTCGGACACGGCACTGGCGATCTGCGCGTCGAACGTTGTCATGGATCGGCCCCCAGCGGTCGTCGTATGGTGGTACAGCATCGCACCAGTTGTGGATCGACGAAAGGGAACCCGTGAAGGTTGAACTGCGCAACACCGTCGACTCGGCACTTCCGCCAAACGACGACCATCCGTATCGCACCGGCGTCTGGCGGCCCCAGGTGAACGAGTACGACGCCTGGGATTTGGACGTCATCGGGGAGATTCCCGAGGACCTCAACGGGGTGTACATCCGCAACACCGAGACGGCGTTGTTCGAGCCGATCAAGCGATACCACCCGTTCGATGGCGACAGCCTGCTGCATGCGATCTCGTTCGAGGCGGGGGAGGCCCGCTACTCCAGCCGGTTCGTCCGGACCGAAGGATTCCTCGCCGAGCAGGAGGCCAGACGGGCGCTGTGGGCCGGCATCACCGAGCACCCCTCCAACACGATCGCCGATCACGGCTCAGGTGCGCGCTCGATGATGAAGGACAACGCCAGCACCGATGTGGTCGTACATCGGGGCCAGGCGCTCGCCAGCTTCTACCAGTGCGGCAATCTGTATTCGATGGATCCGCGCACGCTGGAAGAGCAGGGCTGCGTGACCTGGCAGGGCGACTTCCCGGCCGAAGGAGTGTCGGCCCATCCCAAGCTCGATGAGCACACCGGCGAGCTGCTGTTCTTCAACTACGGCGTGGATGCGCCGTTCATGCACTACGGCGTGGTCAGCCCCGAGGGGCAGATGACGACCTATGTGGACATCCCGCTGCCCGGGCCCCGGCTTCCCCACGACATGGCCTTCACCGAGAACTGGTCGATCCTGAACGACTTCCCACTGTTCTGGGATCCGCAGGCGTTGGCCGACGGTTTCTACAGCAACACGTTCCGTCGGGACATGCCGAGCCGCTTCGCGCTGATCCCTCGCCACGGCAACACCGAGGACATTCGGTGGTTCGAAGCTGATCCGACGTTCGTGCTGCACTGGACGAACGCGTACGAGGATGGTGACGAGGTTGTGCTCGATGGGTTCTTCCAGCACAACCCGACCGCACAGGGCGCGGAACGTTTCGCTGGTGACCACAAGGGGTTCGAGACGCTCGACATGAACGTGCTGCAAGCGCGAGCCCATCGGTGGCGCTTCAATCTCGTGACCGGCGCAACCACCGAAGAGCCGCTGAGTGATCGGTGTCTCGAATTCCCCATGATCAACGGTCAGTACGGCGGTCGCCGCCATCGGTATTCCTACGAGGCTCGGTGTAGCCACGGACTGTTCTCCTTCGACGGACTCGTGAAGCGGGATGTCGAGACCGGGACAGAAGAGCTCGTCGAGTTCGGTGATGGCGTGTTCGTCAGCGAGACGGTCATGGCCCCGCGCACCGGCTCGACCGCAGAAGACGACGGCTATCTCATCACCTTCGCCAGCGACATGGTGAACGATTGGTCCGAAGCGGTCGTGCTCGATGCGGCCAGTCCTTCGGCGGAACCGGTCGCCAGGATTCGCCTGCCCGAACGAA
>JABDIW010000147.1 GCA_013003515.1 Acidimicrobiia bacterium | reverse complement strand
CTTCCTCAACCTGCTCGCCGCCCTGGCGCTTGCCGAGGAACACGGCCTCGACGCCGAGCGCATCGCTGAGATCGTCGGCGACACGGACGCCGCCTCCTTCAGACTGCGAGCCGGCGGACTCGACTGGAGGAGCCTCCGCGCCGGGACCGGCACCCTCCTCAGGATGAGAAGCGAGTTGTTCCCTGGGTTTGGGAGCTGCAGCTTCGACGAACCGGCCGACGCCCTCGCAGACCTCGGGCTGCTCCCCTAGCGACCCACGTATCCGGCCAGTGCGTCGAGGAACTGGCGGTTGTCCGTGTCGTTGCCGATCGAGACCCGCAGCCACCCGCTCCCGTAGTCACGGGTCAACACACCTGCCGCCTCGAGGGCTCCCAGCGTGCCCGCATCAGCCTGCATCCAGATGAAGTTGGCCTGGCTGTCCGCGGTTGCGATTCCCAGCGCAGCCAGCTCATCGAGAACCGCCTTGCGCTGACTCCCGTTCCGCTGCACCCGCTCTGCCATCCGGTCCGAGGCGCCCAGTGCAGCGACGGCCGCCGACTGCGCCACCGAGCTGGCGCCGAAGGGAAGAGCCACCCGCCGGATGTAGCCGAGGGTCTCCGGTCGGCCGATGGCGCAACCGAGACGGAGGCCGGCGAGACCGAAGAACTTCGAGAACGTGCGGTACACCACCACGTTGTCCCGCTCCAATGCCAAAGACAGACCGCTCTCGAAGTCGGCGGCGGTGGCGAACTCGACATACGCCTCGTCGATGGCGATCAACACCGACCGGGGCACGGCATCGACGAAACGGCGCAGGTCGGTGCCCGACACGTGGGTGCTCGTCGGGTTGTTGGGGTTGCAGACGTAGACGATGGTCGTGTCGTCGTCGATGGCCGCGGCCATCGCATCGAGGTCGTGCCGATGATCGTCATCGAGCGGCACCTCGATGGGCCGGGCACCCACCGACACCGTCGATATGTAATAGAGCTTGAACGACGGGTCGGCGTAGACGGCCGATGTACCCGGTCCGCCGGTCGCCATGGCGGTGAACAGGAGCAGCGAGTTGGACCCACCCCCGAACATGAGATGGTCCTCGGGCACATCCAGGTAGGTGGCCATCGCGTTGGTCAGCTCGCGCACCGAGTTGTCCGGGTACCGGTTGACGGTTCGGCCGGCCGCCTCGATGGCGGCGACGACCTCGGGGAAGGGCTCCTCCGGCCACTCGTTGGACGCAAGTCGGGCGAGCCGGGTGGCGACCTCGGCCGTGGCGCGGCCTGCCGAGTACGGCTTGATCGCGTCGAGGTCGGAACGGAACCTGGGCATGCGTCGAGCGTACATAGGACGCAGCGCCTGAGCGCAGCGAGGACACAACCGAGAGACGATTCGAGACCGAACAGAGCTCGAATCGGATCGAGCCAGGCGCAGCGGCCGGGGAGCGGACGGCGCGCCCGCTCTGCCGCTCGATGCCCCCCGCACTACTCTGCGTTCGGGCATTTCGGGAGGAGTGAGCGATGCCGCTGAACTTCGGATTGACGAAGACATACGACCCGGTGGAGACCACCGTCAGCGCCGACCAGATCGAGGAGTACGCGGCTGCTTCGGGAGATGCCAACCCAGCGCACCAGCCGGGCCCGGACCAGGTGGCATCGGCCATCTTCTCCGTCGTCCCCGGGTTCATGCTCATGGGAGCGTCCGGATCGGACCCCGACCTCGGGATCGACAACCCCCTCATGATCGTCCATGGCGAGCAGCGCTTCCGATACCACCAGCCGCTCAAGCCCGGGATGCGGGTGACGATGGTGCCGAGCATCGAGTCCGTCGAGGACAAGGGCAAGCACGGCATGTTCGTTTCGAAGCTCGCCATGACCGACGACTCAGGTGAACTCGTCATCGAGCAATGGGCGACCATCGTCGTGCGCGGAGCCGGCAGCGGCGAGTCTCGCGAGAGTTCGTCCAAGGCTGCGCCGGTGAAGGGCGACGTTGCAGCGACGTTCACCAAGGAAGTCGATGTCGACATGCCCAAGCGGTACGCCCCGGCCTCGGGCGACCACAACCCGATCCACCTCGACGACGCCGTGGCAAAGACGGTGGGGCTCCCCGGCGTCATCAACCACGGTCTGGGAACACTCTCTCTCGTGTCGGGCGGTCTCGTCGAGCAGGTCGCCGGCGGCGACGTCACCCGGCTCCGCGAGCTGTCGTGCCGCTTCACCGCGATGGTGTTCCCCGGCCAGACTCTCACCACCACCGTCTGGGAGACCGTCGGCAACGGTGCCTACCTGTTCGAGACCGCCAACCCCGCCGGCGACGTCGTGGTGGCGGGTTCGCTGGAGGTGGCGGCTCCCTGATGGCTCGACTCCGGCTGTTCGCCAACCTCCGCGAAGCTGCGGGCACGTCGACGGTCGACATCGACGGCGCATCGGTCGGCCAGGTCCTCGAGACCGCAGCCGGGAAGTACGGCCAGACATTCGAGTCGGGCTTGGCCACCGCAAAGGTGTGGGTCAACGGGGAACCGGCCAGTTCGGAGACTCCGGTCACCGAATCTGACGAGGTGGCAGTTCTTCCACCCGTCTCCGGAGGCGAAACGGTGGCGCCGACCACCGACTACACACAGGTGCTCATCGAAGGCGCACTCGCCGGAGCACTACTCATCGCTGCCTTCACCAGCCTGCAGATCTTCGTGTTCGCAGTCGTCGCCACCGGCCTCGCCTGGGTGTGGGACCTGCGAGACGTCACGGCAGCCCGGGGCCGCCGTATCGCCCCGATCCCCCCGATGGTCGCCGTCGCCGCTGCAGCCAACGGTGCCTACGGCTGGGGGTACTCGGGGTTTGCCGTCGGGCTTGTCATCGGCGTCGCCACCGCCCTGGCGTGGGGAGTCTTCTTCGACGAGAACCGGGACACGCGGTCGATCGCGGTGACCAGCCTGGTGGCCATCCTCTCCGGTCTCGGCGCCGGCGCTCTCACCCTCATCCGGATGCGGACCGTCGAAGAGGCCGCCGGCTTTCTCATCATCGCCGGGCTCGCCGGGCTCGCCGGTTGGGCAGCGCTCACGTTTGCCCCAGAGGGTGTCGACCAGAACATCGCGGCTGCCGCGGTCGCGGTCGTCGCCTCCGTCTTGGTGGCCGCCTTCACCGATCAGATCGAGTTCTCGGTGGCGCTCCTCGGCGGTGCCGCAATCGGTGCCGCCATCATCGCCGGACGCGCATTTGGTTCGTTGCTGCGCGCCGGTGAGATCTCGCATACCGAGCGTGCCCCCGGATTGCTGGTGGGTCTCGACGGAGCCGTGCTCGCCGCAGCGGCGTTCTGGATGGTTCTCGCCATCTTCGCCGCCGGCTAGATCACGCCGGCTTCGCTGCCAATCCCACAGCCAGACCCAGCGCGGCTGCAACGAGCCCCGCCACCAGTGACACCCCCACGTTGGCGAACGCCCCGGTGACGTTCCCCGCTCGGACCAGCTCCACGCTGTCCAAAGCCCACGAGGAGAACGTCGTGTAGCCACCGAGGAGACCCGTAGCGACGGCGAGACGGGCGTTCTCGCTGAGTCGATCGGCGTAGAAGCCGGCGAGGAACCCCAGGATGAGGGCGCCGGTGACATTGGCGACGAAGGTGCCCCATGGCACCGATCCCGGCCGAACCGGGATCGCCACACCGACCAGATATCGGGCCGCCGAACCGACCGCCCCGCCGGCCGCGACCCAGAGGATTGCACTCACCCGCGCACCCTATCGGCGGGACGAGGCGATTCCGGCGTTATCGTGGGTTCACGGCGCTCCACCCGCGTGGTGTCGCCACCACATGACAGATTCGACTTCATTCCGCGATCTGGGCATCTCCCCAGACCTCACTGACCTCCTCGACTCCCAGGGGATCATCAGCCCGTTCCCCATCCAGGAAGCGGCGATTCCCGACGCCCTCTCCGGCCGCGACTTGTGTGGGCGGGCCCGCACCGGTTCGGGCAAGACGCTGGCGTTCGGGCTCCCCATGGTCCAGACCATCAAGGAGGCCCAGTCCAAGCGTCCGCGCGCTCTCGTCCTGACACCGACCCGCGAACTCTGCAGCCAGGTCGGCGCAGTGCTCAGCGACCTCGCCGCGGTTCGCGACTTCGAGATCATCGAGGTCTACGGCGGAGCGCCGATGCAGAAACAGATCGACGCTCTCAAACGCGGCGTCGAGATCGTCGTCGCCACCCCGGGCCGGCTCATCGACCTCCTCGAACGCAAGGCGGTGCGACTCGACGACATCGCCGTCGTCGCCATCGACGAGGCCGACCAGATGGCCGACATGGGGTTCCTCCCCCAGGTGCGCCGGATCATGAGGACCGTGCCCGAAGACCACCAGACACTGCTGTTCTCGGCGACGCTCGACGGTCAGGTCGGGGCGCTCATCAAGGCCTACATGGATGATCCCGTGTACCACGAGGTGTCGCCCACGACCGTTGCTGTTGAGACCATGGAGCACCGCTTCCTGAAGGTCCACTACATGGACAAGGTGCGGGTGGCTGCCCGCATCGCCCGCAGCGCGGGCAGGACACTCATGTTCACCCGCACCAAGCACGGCGCGGACAGACTCGTCACCGACCTGCGGGAAGAGGGCATCAAGACGGTCGCCATCCACGGCGACAAACAACAGCGCCACCGTGAGAAGGCTCTCGCCAGGTTCGCCAGTGGCGACACGCCGGTCCTCGTCGCAACGAACGTCGCGGCCCGCGGGCTCCACATCGAGGGAGTCGACCTGGTGGTCCACTACGACCCGCCCGACGACCCGAAGACGTATCTCCACCGCTCGGGCCGCACGGCTCGTGCCGGTGAAGAGGGTCTCGTCGTGACCCTCGTCGAATGGGATCAGGTCAACGAGGTGCTGCGCATCCAGAAGGAAGCCGGGCTGTCGTTGCCACTCATCAAGATGCTCTCCAACAACGAGGCTCTCGACGACCTCACCTCATGGGAGCCCGACGAGGCAGACCTCCCTCCGGCCGGACCCGACACCAAGGCGGCGGCTGCTCGTCGGCGCATGAAGACACCGGGCCGCCGACGCCGCCGCCGCTAGCTCCGACGCTTCGGCTCGAACAGTCGACACCTGCCGGAGGCAACCGGTTTCTCACCGCTCACTCCGGCACCGAGCAGTCCCTATCGCCGCAATACACGAGCTCGAGCCCCCGCTCCCGCGAGTGCACGGCGACGACCGGTGAGCCATCCGACCGGTAGTCGATGGAGACTCCTACTCCTTCGATGTCAGGATCGACCGTGCGGAAGGTCTCACAGAGCGCATCGTCACAGTGCGCCAACCTCACAGCGCCTCTCTCAGTCCACGCGACGCTCAGCAGACCCTCCGGAGTCATCGCGATGTCCCACTCGGCCAGGGCGTCGTCCACCACGGCCAGATCCGCGATGGTTCGCTCTTCACAGGTGGGGTCGTGACACGACACCGCCATGATGATCTCCGGTCCCGCCACCGGCGCGCCGGGCCTCTGTTCCACGAACACCACCAGAGTTGGTGAGCCGTCAGGGCGAACGATCATCTTCGGACCTCGGACGGAATCAGGTGCTTCAACCAGGAACCACCTGATGCTGTCGGATGAGCAGTTGGGAGCCGACGGCATGGCACGGTCGCACCGACCGATCTGAAAGCCTTCCTCGACGGCGACGGCGAGTACCGGGACGTTTTCGTCGAATCCGACGGCGGCGTCGCCCACGTTCTGGTCTGTCGCAAGCGCGATGAAGTTCGACGTGTCCTCACAGAAGGCGTCCTGGCACCTGAGGGCCACTGCCGAGGCAGGCGGACCGAAGTACACCGACAGCACCAGGGGTGCGCCTTTGCGATCAACGGCGACGTCGGTCCAGATCCACGGCCCAAGCGTTGCTGGAGCGGGGTGCGTCACCGCTCCATCACATTGATCGGAGTGACACACCCGGATGGACGTCTCGGAAGCTTCGGTTCCGGTCTGGCTGAAAACGATTGCTCCCCCGGCGGGCAGCGGCGTGCCGATCACCCAGCCGAG
>JABDIW010000485.1 GCA_013003515.1 Acidimicrobiia bacterium | reverse complement strand
GAGGCCGGCCGCGAGTGCGGCAATCACGCCCATCCAGATCTGCTCGAAGCTGGCGAACACCACTCCGGACACGGCGAGCGTGCTCGCTACGGCGAGGTCGAGTTCACCCATCAGGATGACGGCCGTCAGCCCGAGTGCAACGAGGCCGACGAGGGCGATGCGGCCCAGCGTCACCTGGTAGGCGGTGAACACGAGCGGCTCCATGAACGCCGAGACGATGCTCACGATGAGGAGGAGCCCGATGGCCCTTCCCTCGGTGCGCCTGCCGAGGATCGTGCGGGTGCGGGCGAGCAGGCCTTGCTGCTCCATCGGTGCGGTACCGAGGCTCATCCGGCTGCCCTCCTTGCAAGTGAGTCCGCGGAGACGGCTGCCACGATGAGTGCGCCAATGACCATCTGCTGGACCCCGAACGAGAGACCCGACAGGACCATGATGTTGGTGAGGACGCTCACGAACACGACACCCAACAGGGTGCGGGCAACGCTTCCTCGACCGCCGAAGACGCTTGTGCCACCGACGATGATGGCCGCAAGGGCCCGGAAGTCGTAGCCGGTGGACATGGCCGAGACCGCCGTGTTCGAGAAGGCCCCGAGGACGAACCCCCCCACCATGGCGCCGATCGCGGAGAGGGTGAAGGCACCGATGACCACCCCGGGTGTGTTGACGCCGGCGAGCCTCGTTGCCGCTCGGTTCGAGCCGAAGGACTTCACCAAGAAGCCGAAGGTGGTCCGGTTCAGCACCAGGGAGAGCAGGATCGTCATGGTGAACAGGACGAGCATGGACAACGGGAAGGGGCCGAGCTTGGCGAGTCCGAACTGGCGGATCGGGCCGTCCTGTGGCCCGAAGTAGATGCTCCCGCCCGACAGCCACCGCAGGACACCGAGGCCGATGAAGGTGGTGGACAGCGTCACGATGACGGCGTTGGCCTTGAAGACGCCGACGGCGACACCGTTCACGACGCCGTAGACGAGCGCGATGAGGAACGCCAGGCCCGTCGCCAGGAACAGGTTGGATTCGTTGCTCACGGCGATCATCACGACGGCGGCGGTGGCGACCTGGGCGACCACCGAGAGGTCGAGGTAGTTTCCGGTGATCACCACGAAGGTCATGCCGACGGCGACGATGCCGATCGGGGCGGCCCGGTTGAACACGTCGGTGATGTTGTTGAGGGAGACGAATCCGTCGATGAAGATGGCCGCCACAAGGATGAGGAGGGCGGTGAAGACGAAGATCCCTCGGCTGGACAGCCAGACGACGAGGTTGAACTCGGACTGCTCGAGGCCGTCCTCGGCGACCCGACCGGGTACGTCCATGGCCTCTGGTTGCTCGGTCATGGCCTGACCCCGGCTGCGCGTACGGCGGCCTCCAATGCCTCTGGGTTCTCCTGCCACACCTCGGCGACGTGGTCGCCATCGAAGCGATACTCGGTCTGGGTGCTCACGGACACCTCGTGTCCGGTTACGGGATCGGTGCCCACGATGTATAGCACGAACGAGACGTGGTCCCCCTCCTCCTTGAATTGGGTCACCATCGTCGCCTGGTCGTGTCGGAGCCGACGCAGCAAATCGCACAGTCTGACGAGGGCGTCCCTACCCATGGTCTTGTCCCCGGTCAGGTGGAACACGAGGTCGGGGGAGAAGAGCGAGTCGACGTTCTCGGCTGCCGTGCCCTCATGGGTTTCGTACTGGCGCACGAAGTACTCGGCGATGTGGTCCCTGCGACTGGTCATGCGCCGATCAACCCGCTTCCGCCGGATGCGAGGGTCATCACCGAAGTCTCATCCGCGACCTCCCTGGGGAGGGTTCCTACGATGCGACCGTCACGCACGACGTGGATGACATCGCTCAACTCGAGCAGTTCGGGGAGGTCGGAGCTCACGACGATGACGGCGGTTCCGTTGTCGGCGAGGTCGCGCACGAGGCGGTGGATCTCCGCCTTCGCTCCGACGTCCACGCCGCGGGTCGGCTCGTCGAGGATGATGACGTCGGGTTCTCGGCCGAGCCACTTGGCGAGGGCGACCTTCTGTTGGTTGCCACCGCTGAAGTCGCCGACCAGCAGTTCGATCTTCGGTGGGCGGAGCCCCACCTTCTCGGCGAGTGCCTTCGAAAACGAGACGATCTTGGAGGGCGCCAGGACGTTGAGGTTCGACAGGACGCCCCGGTTGGGGAGCGTGATGTTGTCGGCCACCGACATGGTGAGGGCCAGTCCGTCGGAGCGACGTTCCTCTGGGACGTAGGCGATACCGCTGCGGATTGCCTGGCCGTATCCGCGCAGGTGCTTGGTCTCCCCGTTCCTCGTGAGCATCACACTGCCCGCCGTGCGGATGTCCGCTCCGATCATCGCCCGGATGAACTCCGTGCGTCCGGCGCCGACGAGCCCTCCGAGTCCGACGATCTGGCCCGCACGAACGTCGAGATCGATGCCGTTCACGCCCTCGCCCTCGATCCCACGGGCGCTCAGGATGACGTCGCCGAAGTCCGCTTCTTCACGATGCGTGGCGAGTTCGGCCTTGAGCTCTCGGCCGACCATCGCGTCGACGATGTGTTCGGGACTGGTGTCGCCGATGTCGACGGTGGTGACGCGTTGGCCGTCCCGCAGCACGGTCACGCGGTCGCAGATGGCGAAGATCTCGGGGATCCGGTGGGAGATGTAGATGATCGCCAGACCCTGTTCGGCCAGGCGCTTGAGCATGTCGAGGAGGTAGTCCGTCTCGGCCGGCGTGAGCGTCGCCGTCGGCTCGTCGAGGATGAGCACCTTGGGCTTGCGAGCCACCGCCCGGGCGATCTCCACGAATTGTCGGAGGGCCATCGGGAGCCGGACGACCGGCTCGTCGAGGTCGACGTTCACGCCGATCTCGTTGAGCGCGTCGGAGCCGATCCGCTTCATCTCCTTGAAGTCGATGAAGCCGTTGGTGTCGGGGGTGGCACCGAGGACGATGTTCTCGGCGACGGTCATCTCCGGGACGAGGCTCAGCTCCTGGTGCACCAGCGAGATGCCGGCGTCGATCGAAGCCCTGGTGCTCCCTGCCTCGAGGGGGGAGCCCTGTACGGTCACGGTGCCCTCGTCCGGGGTGAGGATGCCGGCCATTACGCGCATGAGGGTGGATTTGCCTGCGCCGTTCTCGCCGACCAGACCGTGGATCTGACCAGTTGGGACAGCGATGCTGACATCGTTCACGGCGACAGCCCCACCGAACCGCTTGACGATCCCGCGAGCCTCGATGACGGGCCCTGTGGCGGATGCCTGCGGGGTCATCTCCGGCTGGTCACTCATCGAATCTCCCCTCGGGGTGGGTTCGAAGTGCGCAACGAGACGTGCCAAACGTTTGCCATCGGGCCCCATCATGGTCACATCCCGTGGCCGATGTCGTTCAATCTCAGGATTTTTCTCGTTGTCCCGATCCAAGTTCACCCCCCCGTGAGGCGCTGAGTCGATGGCGTTCGACGACACGACCGGGGTCGCGGCCGGTGAAGGCCCCTTGACATCCACAAACGGCCCGATCCAAAATAC
>JABDIW010000056.1 GCA_013003515.1 Acidimicrobiia bacterium | reverse complement strand
GGGCGACACCTCCTGGGTGCCGAGGGCGATCGACAGAACGGGGTTGAGGCTGGACTCCACGCCGGCTCGCTGGGCGACCTCGACGATCTGCTCGGGCCCCACGGCCTGGGACACCTGGGCGTAGACGGTGTTGGTCGAGGTGTAGGTGGCCACCTCGAGGGTCCGCAGGCCCTTGCCGCCACCACCGGCGTTGCGAACGGTCCAGATGTCACCTTGAGGAGAGCACGGGAAACCGCAGTCGATCTCCTGGGGGCTGGTTGCGTCCCAGTAGGAACCGAGCGTGATCGGCTGGTTGTCCTGTCCCCCATATTCCAGCCCGGCGATGAGCGCATAGGGCTTGAAGCTGGAGCCCGCCTGGCGTTGGCCCTTGGTGGCGAGGTCGTAGGGCCGCTGGCCCGATTCGACGTCTTCGCCGAATTCGAGACCACCGGCCATCACCTTGATGGCGCCGGTGTCGTTGTCGATCATGGCGATCGAGCCCGTGGGCACGTTCTCCCAATCGGCGGGGAACCAGGCACGGAGGATGCGTTCCGCCTCCACCTGGAGGGCGTAGTCAACGGTCACGGTGATCTTGAGGCCACCGCCGCCCTCGCACTCGGTGTCCTCGGCAGGGCATCCGAACACGCGCTGGAACCGCTCGGCGTACGTGTCGCCGAGGTTGAACTCCGAGCTGTTGAGGATCTCCTCACGGGCTGCGATGAGGACCTCGGGGGCGAGCTCCTCGGCATCGACGTCGTCCGCCACCCGCAGCGGCTCGCGGCGGGCCGCTGTTGCCTCGGCGGACGTGATGTAGCCGTTGGCCTCCATCTGGGTGATGACGGCGTTGCGGGCCCGCACCACGCTCTCCTCCTGGTCTCGCAGGTCGTAGACCGTGGGGTTGCGGATCGGCGTCATCATGGCGGCGGCCTCGGCAATGGTCAGCTCGTCGAGGTCCTTGCCGAAATACTCCTGGGCGGCTGCCTTCACGCCGTAGGCGTTCTCTCCGTAGAACACCGAGTTGGCATAGAACTCCAGGATCTGGTCCTTCGTGTACCGGCGCTCCAGTTCGACGGCGAGAACGGCCTCGCAGATCTTGCGGTCGAGGGTCACCTCGGTGGAGAGCATGTTGTTCTTGACGACCTGCTGAGTGATGGTGGATCCGCCCTGGATGTCTCCACCCTGGACCTGGATCCGGGCCGCCCTGGCGATTGCCTGGAAGTCCACACCGCCGTGCTCGTAGAAGTCGCCGTCCTCGGCGGACAGGAGGGCCTGAACGACGAGATCGGGGATCTCGTCCCGAGTGACCGGCTGGCTGTTGCGCAGGTTGAGCTTTCCGAGGAGAACCCCGTCCGATGTGTACACCTCGGACAACCTGGAGAGGTCGGGGAACCCGAAGTCGTAGTCGGTGGGATTGCAGAAGTAACGGTCCTCGAGGTCCTCGATGGTGCCGAACGCAGAGTTGGTGCCGAGGAAGGAGAAGAGGCCCAGCCAGGTGGCGGCCACGATGGCGACCGCACCCAGGACGGCGAGCGCCGGGATGCGTCGGCCGCGTTGATCGCGGCGTTCAAGGTCGTGAATGGTTGGTTCCATCGTGCTCTAAAGCGTTCGAGAGGGGGAGAGGGTTCCCGGTAGCATTTCCCGGTCGCGGTCATGGTACCGACGATGCGGCGACATGCCAGCCAACCGGCCGGCCACAAAAGGAGCTCACCATCTCGAAGCACGAATCGCCCGAGGAGACGGCCGCCCGGCTCGGAAAGCCGGGGGACTACCCGTTCACGCGCGGCATTCATGCTTCGATGTATCGGGGACGCCGCTGGACGATGCGCCAGTACGCAGGGTTCGGGTCGGCGGGCGAGACCAATGCCCGGTTCCGTTCGCTGCTCGAGGCCGGCCAGACCGGTCTGTCCGTGGCCTTCGACCTGCCCACGCAGATGGGCCTCGACTCCGATGATCCGCTCGCCGCGGGCGAGGTCGGCAAGGTCGGGGTGGCCATCGACTCGATCGACGACATGCGACGCCTCATGGACGGGATCCCGCTCGACGAGGTGTCGACCTCCATGACGATCAATGCGACCGCCGCGGCCCTGCTGCTCCTGTATCAACTGGTGGCCGAAGAACAGGGTGTCGACCGGGAGCGGATCCGGGGGACGGTGCAAAACGACATCCTCAAGGAGTACATCGCCCGGGGCACCTACATCTACCCGCCCGAGCCGTCGATGCGGCTGGTCCCCGACCTCTTCGCCTACTGCGCCGCCGAGCTGCCGGCGTGGAACACGATCTCGATCAGCGGATATCACATCAGGGAGGCCGGCTCGACCGCTGCTCAAGAAGTCGGGTTCACAATTGCCAACGGCCTCGCCTACGTGGAAGCGGCACGCGAGGCGGGGCTCGACGTCGACGAGTTCGCCCCGAGACTGTCGTTCTTCTGGAACGGGCACAAGGACTTTCTCGAGGAGATCGCCAAGTACCGGGCGGCACGGCGCCTGTGGGCCCGACTGATGCGAGAGCGTGTCGGAGCCACCAACCCCCGATCGTGGACGATGCGATTCCACACCCAGACGGCCGGCTCCACCCTCACCGCCCAACAGCCCGAGAACAACATCGTGCGCACTG
>JABDIW010000045.1 GCA_013003515.1 Acidimicrobiia bacterium | reverse complement strand
TCTATCGAGTGCCGAACCCGTGGATCCGCCTCGACTGGTCTGTCGAGGGTGACGACGAGTCTCTGCGTGACCCGTTGATCGTGGAGTGGGTGGCGCTCCGTCCTGAGCGCATCAGCAACGACGAGCTCCACGGCCGGCTCTACACCACCCTGCGAGACGATGCGAGTTGGGAGATCGTCGTCGACCATCCGGACATCGTCCTGTTCCGCCGGTCTCCCTAGGCTCGGCGCCATGAACGAAGACGTGTACCAGGCGACATTGCGACAGCGAGCCCATCGCAGGTTCACGGACCAGCCGGTCACCGACGACGAGTTGGCCAAGGTGCTCGAAGCGGGTCGCTGGACCGGATCTGCCAAGAACGCGCAACCGTGGGGATTCGTGGTGGTTCGCGACCCCGAGCGCAAGGAAGCGTTGGCCGACACTGCTCGATTCGGTGTTCCGCTCCGAGCGGCACCGATGGCGATCGCCCTGGTCGGGACACGTGACGCATACGAGTTCGACATCGGGCGTCTGGCGCAGAACATGATGCTGGCTGCCGATGCGATCGGTCTCGGGACGTGCCCGGTGACGCTGTACGAGTCGGTGAAAGCCAAGGAGTTACTGAAGGTGCCAGTGGACCATCACCTCAGGTATGCCCTCGCCGTCGGCCACCCCGACCGGTCGGCGCCGTCGAGAGCCCCCAGCTCGGGCGGCGGCCGCAAGCCACTGCACGACATCGTGTCCGACGAGATCTTCTAGGACCGCGAAAACCTTTGGTGTGAGACCGCATCTACCGATGCAATCTTATGCAGGCCACCCCTGAACGGCGAAGGCTGGTCAACCGGATCTCCCATGTCGACCTGACCGCAGCCATGCGTCGTATCTATGGAACGACAGAGGGCTCCCGCCTGGCGGCGCGGCTCCGTCGTCTGGGACCCGATTGGAGCCGTCATCGCGAGGTCGTCCTCGAGGACACGCCCTTCGACTCGGTGGTCGACGCCATCGTGGTGGGGCCCGGAGGGGTGATCACGATCGTGCTCGCCATGTGGGGGGCCGACCTCGACGTGAGTGGCGAGCTCACCTACCCGGCGCCGGTCGCTGCCGCCGTCACCACGTCCCCGGTTTCCGAGGCATGCCACGCCGGTTGGGATGCCAAGACGTACCTGGATTGGGACCAAACGCAGGTTCATCCGGTCGTAGCCGTCGCCGGCAGCTTCGAGCCCACCGGTGTTGGCTGGGCAACGGTGGTGGGCATCGAGAACCTCGTCCCCTGGCTCGAGTCACGCCCGGCAATCCTCGACTGGGACGAAGTGCTGCTCGCGTCAGCGATTCTCGGCTAGCGCAGGGCGCTAGCCGAGTCCCTAGTCCCTAGTCCCTAGTCGCAAGCCAAGAGCAATGACCACGCGCCTCAACAACAAGGCCTTGCTAGGGACCAGGGACTAGCAGCTAGGGACTCCTCAGAAGCTCTCGAGGGGCATCTCCATGAGGGAGCCGTCTTCGGCTTCGGCGAGCTTGCGACGCAGTTCGATGCCGGGGAGCACTCGCTTGCAGAACCAGCGGGCCGACGCGACCTTGCCCTCGTAGAAGGCCTTGTCCGCATCGTTGGCACCGTCGATCGACGCCAGAGCAACATCGGCATGACGCAGCAGTTGCCACGCCAGCACCACCTCGGACAGCGACTCCAGCAGCGAGTTGGCGTGGAGCCCCGTCTTGTAGATCTCGGTGGGCTCGGCCTGTGAAGCCATGGCATACCCGACCATCACGCCGACCTGACCCTGGATGTGCTCCAGCGCCTCACCGAGAGCCTGACGCTCAGCCGCCAGCTCGTCAGGGCCACCCTTGACTACGTCGAGGATCTGCTCCCCGAGCTTCATCAGAGTGGCTCCCTGATCCCGCACGATCTTGCGGAAGAACAGGTCGAGCGCCTGGATGCCCGTCGTGCCTTCGTACACCGAGTCGATCTTGGCGTCACGGATGTACTGCTCGATGGGGTAATCCATGGTGTAGCCGGAGCCACCGAAGACCTGCAGTGACTGGGCCAGCAAGTCGTAGGCCTTCTCCGAGCTGTAGCCCTTGACCATGGGCAGCAGAAGGTCCTCGAGCTTCGCCCAGTACCCGTTGTCGGGGTCCACCTTCTCCTGGTCGATGACCCAGGCCGTGTAGTGGACGAGGGCCCGCATCGCCTCCGAGTAGGCCTTCTGGTCCATCAGCATCCGGCGCACATTGGGGTGGCGGATGATCGGCACCCTGGGCGCGGTCTTGTTCGTCGCCTGGGTGAGGTCGGCGGACTGAATCCGCTCCTGGGCGTACTCGAGCGCATTGAGGTAGCCGGTGGACAAGGTCGACATCGACTTGGTGCCGATGAGCATGCGGGCGTCCTCGATGACCTTGAACATCTGCTTGATGCCCTCGTGGACGCCGCCAACGAGGTAGCCGATGCACGGCTGATCCATGCCGAAGGTCAGCTCGGTGGTGGTGGACCCCTTGATGCCCATCTTCTTCTCGAGGTTGGTGGCGAAGACACCGTTGCGCTCGCCGAGCGAACCGTCCTCGTTCAGCATGTACTTGGGCACGATGAACATCGACAGGCCCTTGGTGCCGGGCTCACCGCCCTCGCGTCGGGCCAGCACCAGGTGAATGATGTTCTCGGCGTAGTCCTGTTCACCCGAGGTGATGAATCTCTTCACACCCTCGATGTGGAACATGTCGCCCTCGACGTGAACGGCCTTGGACGTGCCGGCGCCAACGTCCGACCCGGCGTCGGGCTCGGTGAGCACCATCGTCCCGCCCCAGCGACGCTCGATCATCGGGATCGCCCACTGCTCAACCTGCTCGGGTGTGCCGACCAGGCCGATGATGGCGGCCATCAGCCCGCCGGATGCGTAGAAGAAGGCAGCGGGATTGGCGCCGGTGAGCAACTCCTGGGTGGCCCAGCGGACGGTATCGGGCGCGCCGAAGCCTCCGAGCTCCTTGGGGATGCCGAGCAGGTTCCACCCACCGTCGTAGAAGGCGTCGAGGCTCTTCTTCATCGAATCGGGAAGGGCGACCTCGCCGTCGACGAGCTTCAGCTCGAAGCGGTCGGCATCGACGAAGGACTCCGCGAAGTCTTCGCGGGAGAGCCGGTCGACCTCACGAATGATGTCCTTGGCGGTATCGAGATCCATGTCCTCGAACGGCGCTTGACCGAAGTAGTCCTGGATCTTGTTGACCTCGAAGAGATTGAACTCGAGGTCGCGAAGGTTGCTCTTGTAATGGCTCATGACGAATCCTCACCTGTTCGGCGACTCTGATGTATCGGCATTGGTCCTTTGAGAATACACTCAAAACTTGAGGGGTCGCTCAATAAGCGTTCTCATCGCTACGGTTGGGATTCATGGGACGCAACCAATCCGGCATCCGCACCCGCCAGCGGATCATCGATGCCACCCGGGCCCTTCTCGCCGAGTCCGGGCTCGATGGCACGACGCTGGCCGCCATCTGCGATCGCGCCGAGATTCGGGCCGGAAGCTTCTACAACCTCTTCGACTCCAAGGAGGACGCGGTGCTCCTGGTGGTTCGCGAGGCCATCGACGCCGTCGACCCCGACCCTGCACACGTCGGTACGGACACGGTGGCCGACCTCATCGGCGCCTACATCAAGTTCGTCACCGGTGAGCCAGCCATCGCCCGCATCTACCTGCAGGTAGCCGTCAACGGCGGCATGTCCGACAAGCCGATCCACGACCGGGTGATCGCCCACCACCAGCGTCGGCTCGAGCGGTTCCGAGACGCGGCGTTGCGCGCCGACCCCACGGCCGATCCGGAGCGAGTGACCCTGGATACCGAGATCCTGCTGGCGACACTGCACGGGCTGGCATTCCGCTCCCTGCTCGATGACGAGTTCGACTTCTCCGGCACCGCAAGCGAGTTGATCACATGAGCCGCAGCGCCTTCCTCATCGACTGGGACGTCACCCGGGCTGCGGCGCTCGCCGAGGAGCTGCGTAACGACGGATGGGACGTCCACATCGAAACAGACGACGGCGGTCGTGCGTACCGGGAGACGGGCATCAAGCCACCCGGGGTAGTCGTGATCTGGCTCGATACCCGGCCGGGTCATGGCCTCGAGACCGCACAATCGATCCACCACCGGATGGCCACGGCGAGCGTGCCGATCGTTTTCGTGTGCACCGAGGAGTCGGTGGCGACAAAGGCGCTCGAAGTTGCCCCGACTGCCTTGGTCACCGATGACACGGGACTCCGCGACATCCTCGACGGGCTCGTCTGAGCTTCGTCTCATCTAGCGTTTGCCGCATGGATTTCGCCCTTCAGACGTCCGGCAGTTACGACACCGTGCTCACCGCGGCTCGCTGGGCCGAGGACCGCGGCCTGGTGTGCCTCGCCCTCCCCGATCACTACTTCCTCGGGCTCGGAGAGGAGGGCCTCAAGCGCCCCGCGCTCGATGCCTTCGCCCAGCTCGCCGGTCTCGCCATCGAGACCTCCACCATTCAGCTGTCGGTGTTGGTATCCCCCATCACGTTCCGACACCCCGCGGTCCTCTACAAGACCGGCGTGACCCTCGACCAGATGTCCGGAGGACGCTTCACCCTCGGGATCGGCACCGGCTGGCTGGAAGCCGAGCACGAGTACTTCGGGTTCCCGTTCCCGCCGGTGTCCGAACGCTTCGACCTGATGGAGGAAGCCCTCGGCTACGTCCACGCCGCCCTACACGGCAAGGCGTTCTCGGGTGAGCACTACTCGTTGAAGGAGCATGACTACCAGCCCAAGGCAATGGGGCTGCGCATCGTCGTCGGA
>JABDIW010000487.1 GCA_013003515.1 Acidimicrobiia bacterium | reverse complement strand
ACGCTTCCTGCGATGACGACTTCCCGGAGGTCGTCGGGGGTCTGACCCCTTTGGGAATCTCGGGCGTGGGACGGGGGATCGGGGGAGCGTTGTTGATGTCACCGCCGACCAGGGCGCAGAGCTGGCCTGCGGCGGAGTCGGGGGCGAAGCGGTCCCACTCGGTCTCGGCCGTCAGGCCCATCTTCGACCGGAGATCATCGATCTGATCGGTCGTCATCAGGGCGGCGTGGTTCATCGGGTCACCAGCCATCGGCAGGCCCCAACCCTTCACCGTGTAGGCAAACAACACGGACGGCCGTTCCACCTCGGCTTCGCATTGGCGGTATGTGTCGAGAAGAACACCGAGGTCATGACCACCGAGGTCGGTGACGAGGGTCTTCATCTCGTCGTCGTCCAGATCGGCGCATATGCGTTCGACCGCCGGGTCGGCTGCCGCGAGAAACTTGGATCGGAAGGTCGGCCCGCTGAGCCCAAACAGCTCCTGATAGGCCTCGTTGGGCATGGTGTCGATGTGGTCTTCGAGAGCATCACCACCCTCTTGTGCGAACGCGGTCGTTAGTCGGTGTCCGTACTTGGCCTCCGCGACGTGCCATCCCGCGTCGGCGAAGAAGTGCTTCAGACGAATCGCCGCGATCTCCGGAATCACCCGATCGAGGCTCTGGCGGTTGAGGTCGACCACCATCGTGAAGTTGCCGAGACCCTTGGTGGCTGGGTCGGCAATGGCCTCCCAGACGTTGCCTTCGTCGAGCTCGGCGTCACCGACGAGCGCAAAGAATCGGGCCGGCTCGCGTTCCTCGAAGTGACTGTCGATGTAGCGGCGGGTGAGTGCGGAGAAGAGCGGCGCGACGGCACCCAGCCCGACCGAGCCGGTGGAGAAGTCGGAGACATCGGGGTCTTTCGTGCGCGACGGGTACGCCTGCAGCCCACCGCGTTGGCGCAACGTGGTGAGATAGCTGCCGTCGAGCTCGCCGGTCAGGTATTTGATGGCGTGGTACACGGGCGACGCATGTGGCTTCACGGCCACCTTGTCCTCGCCGCCGATGTGGCCGAACCAGAGCGCCGTCATGATCGACACCATGGAAGCCGATGACGCCTGGTGGCCGCCCACCTTCACCTCGCCGCCCTCCCGGCGGTTGGCAGCGTCAACGATGCGCGCAGCCAACCACAACACCCGCTGTTCGATCTCCCGCAGGGTCTCGAGATTCACATCCGACATGGCGTCAGGATATGTCATCATCTGCGCATGAGCCTGAACGACTTCGCCCGCACGCCACTCCTCTTCGGTCCATCGCCGATCCACCCGCTGCCCCGACTCAGCGAGGCGCTTGGTGGTGAGGTCGAGATCTGGGCGAAACGCGAGGACTGCAACAGCGGTATCGCGTTCGGCGGGAACAAGGTGCGGAAGCTCGAGTATCTGGTCGCCGACGCGCTGGCGCAGGGTTGCGACACGCTCGTCAGCATCGGCGGCAT
>JABDIW010000468.1 GCA_013003515.1 Acidimicrobiia bacterium | reverse complement strand
GTCACCGGTGCATCGGCGAGGTGAGCGGTGGCCGCAGCGTTGGCATCGATGTTGCGGTACAGGTTGACGGGACCCGAGATCCCCCCGGCCACGAACGCATCGAGGAACACCTGGAACTCCTCGTCGCTCAGGAACTCGGGGTCGGCGGCGCCCCCGACATAGAAGGCTCGCAGCCTGCCGGCGGGATCGGATGCGAACCACGCCTCGGCGACGCCGGGATCCTGAAACATCAACACGTACCCGAATCGCTCCGAGAGCTGGTCGCGAATGACCTGGGTGGTGGGAAAGGCCGAGCACCAGCCCCGATAGGGGACGTTCAGCGACACCAGGTTCTCGAGGCGGTCCGGGTGCATCACCGCCACCGACCATGCGATGACCGCTCCCCAATCGTGCCCGACGATCGTCGGAGGTCCGAGGTCGAGCGCATCACACAAGCCGAGGACGTCGGACACCAGCGTCTCGATCCCATATGCCTCGATTGCGTCTGGCTTCGAAGAACCACCAAAGCCCCGGAGGTCGGGTGCCACCACCCGGTACCCGGCATCGACGAGCGGCCCGACGACATGACGCCACGAATAGGCGATCTCGGGGAAACCATGGAGCAGCACGATTGCGGGGCCCTCACCCTGGTCGAACACACTCAGCTCGACCTCGCCAACGGGCACGTTCTGCATGGGTCCCATGGCTGTGAGCCTACGGGGGTCTGCCTCTCCCTGTTGGAAGCCAGGATGGATAGTGTTCTCCCCAGCCGCTGCGACGTGCCCAGAGGAGGGACGTCGCCATCACCCGAAGGGGACCACCGCCATGAGCCAGAACGGCATTGCTGCTCGCACCGTGGGAGCCAGCAAGATCTACGGAAGTGGTGACGCTTCCGTCACCGCCCTCGACAACGTCACGGTCTCGTTCGATCGTGGTCAGTTCACCGCCATCATGGGCCCGTCGGGCTCGGGCAAGTCGACGCTGCTCCATTGCCTGGCCGGTCTCGACGTGCTGACCGGCGGCAAGACCTTCATCGGAGATGTCGATCTTGGCGCGCTGTCCGAGAAGGACCTCACCTTGCTGCGGCGGGAGAAGGTCGGCTTCGTCTTCCAGGCGTTCAACCTGAT
>JABDIW010000467.1 GCA_013003515.1 Acidimicrobiia bacterium | reverse complement strand
GCCCGCCCACGAACATCTGGCTGAAGATCTTGTTGTCGAAACGCAGGTGCATGAACCACGTGGCGACCAGCCAGAACTTGATGACCATCAGCACCATCAGCGTGGTGATGGTGACCGCGTTGTTCTCGAAGATCGGCAGGGCCGACTCGAAGTAGGTGAGGACCTCGATGCCGGTGAAGACGGCGAGGATCAGGGCGATCTTGATGTAGGCCCAGTCGGACGGATGCTCGTGGGCATCGTCGTGATCGACCTGCGGCTCGGTGAGGGTCTCGCTCATGGTCAGTTGCTCCGCTTACTCGACGGGGATCAGGTAGATGACGGTGAAGATGAAGATCCACACCACATCGACGAAGTGCCAGTAGAGACCGACGATCTCGACGGTCTCGGTGTTGTTCGGGGTCAGCTTGCCCTGTTTCGATGCCACGAACAGCGACATCAGCATCACGATGCCGAGACTCACGTGGACACCATGAAAGCCCGTGAGCGTGTAGAACGCCGAGCTGGCCGGGTTGTGGGTGAAGCCCACACCTTCCCGCAGGAACGAGGTGAACTCGTAGACCTGACCACCGATGAACACGCCACCGAGCATGGCCGTGGCGAGCAGCCAGGCGCGTGTCGCCTGGTTGTCACCCCGGGTCAGCGCCGACAGGGCCAGCACCATCGTGAGCGAGCTCATGAGGAGCACGAACGAGCTCACCGAGGTGAACGGGATGTCGAAGATGTCGGTCGGGATCGTGGTGTTCTCGGGACCGGGACCACGACGGGTCTTGTAGAGCAGGTAGGTCGAGATCAACCCGCCGAAGAGGAGACACTCCGACCCGAGGAAGACCCACATCGCCAGCTTGGTGTTGGAGATGCCGGTCGACGTGTGGTCGTCGGAGTGTGCCTCATGGGTGTCGAGCGTTGCGGTCGCCACGATCACTCCCCTCCTTCGGCGCCGGCGGTCACTGCTTCGGCTTCGGCACCGGCCCCGCCGTCGCCGTCGCCATCGTCGTGATGGTCGTCATGGCCGTGGCCGTGATCGGCATCGGGGTCGTCGACGGGCTCGAGTGCCCACGAGTACATGCCGAGGCCGGTGAGCAGACCGCCGAGGACGGCGATCCACAGGTTGAAGATGAGGCCGTAGCCGATGAGGGGCAGACCGAGCGCCAGCACGAGCGGCCAGAACGACGGCGCCGGCAGATGGACGCCAGTGGCCGACCCGTCCTGGGCGGCTTCTTCGACAGAGGCGATGCGCACGACGCGCTTGTTCTCGTCGTAGCCGTATTTGCGGTGCCACCACTCGTCTTCGCTCTCGACCACGGGGGTCTCGTCGAAGTTGTGCTCAGGCGTCGGCGAGGGAACCATCCACTCGAGGCTGCGGGCGTCCCACGGATCGGGGCCCGGCGGCGGCAGATGGGGAGCGTCGCGCTTCGACTTCCAGACGTTGAAGAAGAACGCCAGCACCGACAGGGCGATGATGAACGACCCGATCGTGGCGATCAGGTTCCAGAACTCGAAACCGTAGCCCGATGCGTAGGTGTCGATCCGACGGCTCATCCCCTGCAGGCCGAGCACGTGCATCGGGCCGAACGTCAGGTTGAAGCCGATGAGCATCACCCAGAAGTTGATCTTGCCCAAGGTCTCGTTGAGCATGTGGCCGAAGATCTTGGGCCACCAGAAGTAGACGCCACCCATCAGCCCGAGCACGCCGCCACCGAAGATCACGTAGTGGAAGTGGGCCACGATGTAGTAGGTGTCGGTCTGCTGCGTGTCGGCCGGGGCGAGCGCGTGGGTCACGCCCGACAGACCACCGATGGTGAACATCGCGACCGCGCCGATCGAGAAGAGCATGGCGGTGGTGAGCCGGATCTTGCCGCCCCACATCGTCGCCAGCCAGTTGAGCACCTTCACGCCCGTCGGCACGGCGATGAACATCGTCGACAACGAGAACGCCGCCACCGAGAAGGGGCCGATGCCCGAGACGAACATGTGGTGGGCCCAGACACCCCAGCCCATGAAGCCGATCGCGATGCCCGAGAACACCATGAACGAGTAGCCGAAGATGGGCTTGCGGCTGAAGGTCGGCAGGATCTCCGAGATGATGCCGAACGCCGGCAGGATGATGATGTACACCTCGGGGTGACCGAAGATCCAGAAGAGGTGCTGCCACAGGAGTGGATCGGCACCGGCCTCCGGATTGAAGAACTGCGCATCGAAGAGCCGGTCGAACGTGAGCAGGAACAGCGCCACCGTGATGACCGGGAGGGCGAAGACGAGCAGGAACTGGGTGACCAGCATCATCCAGGTGAAGATCG
>JABDIW010000456.1 GCA_013003515.1 Acidimicrobiia bacterium | reverse complement strand
GTGGAAGTCGGCGGTGACCGTCACCGGGAACGTGCCATCGGCCCTCGTGTCGAACAGGTGCCAGGCGGCCGTCCAGTTGGAGTGGCAGTCGAGGAGACTGCCGATGATCCCGCCGTTGATGACCCCGTGGAACGCTTGATGGTGCGGTTCGGGGGTCCAGTCGGCGACCACGACGTCGCCCTCGACATGGCTCTTGATCTGCAGCCCGTCCTCATTGGCGGGACCGCATCCGAAGCAAATGGTCTCCGGCCCGTAGGTGTCCTGGAGGTTGCTCAATCGAGCACCGCCCCGCGCTCGGCCGAGCCCACGAGCTTGGCGTACTTGGCCAGGGCCCCGGTGGTGTACCGGGCCGGATAGGGGGTGTGATCGCCGCGGCGACGCTGCATCTCGGCATCATCGACGAGAACGTCCATGGTGCGGTTGGGAAGGTCCACCCGGATCGTGTCGCCCTCGGCGACGAGGGAGATGGGCCCACCGTGGGCGGCCTCGGGGGCGACGTGACCGATACACAACCCTGTGGTCCCGCCAGAGAACCGGCCATCGGTGATCAGCAGAACGTCCTTGCCTAGCCCGGCTCCCTTGATGGCCGCGGTGATGGCGAGCATCTCGCGCATCCCGGGACCGCCCTTGGGGCCCTCGTTGCGGATCACCACGACGTCGCCATGGTTGATCTGGTGATCGAACAACGCATCCAATGCGTGCTGCTCGTCCTCGAACACGCGGGCCGGGCCCTCGAACACGTCGAGCTCGATCCCCGCGATCTTGACCACTGCCCCCTCTGGAGCCAGCGAGCCACGAAGGATGGCGAGACCACCCTGGTCGGCGATCGGACGATCTGTCGGCATGACGACGTCCTGGTCGGTGGGGACCGCGACGTCACGCAGGTTCTCGGCCATGGTCTCTCCGGTGACGGTCATCACGTCACCGTGGAGCAGGCCGGCATCGAGCAAGGTGCGCAGCACCACCGGCACGCCACCGATGTGATCGAGGTCGACCATGTGATAGGTCCCGAATGGCTTGAAGTCCCCGATGTGGGGGGTACGGCGCGAGATGGCGTCGAAGTCCTCGAGCGTCAGGTCGACGCCTGCCTCGTGGGCGATGGCGAGGAGATGCAGGACGGCGTTGGTGGACCCACCGAGAGCGACGACCGTTGTGATGGCGTTCTCGAATGCCTGGCGATTCATGATGTCCCGGGGACGAACCCCGGCCTCGAGCATCCGCATCACGGCGCTCCCCGATCGCTCGGCGAACACGTTGAGGCGGTCATCGACGGCGGGCACCGTGGCCGAGCCGGGCAGCGACATGCCGATGGCCTCTCCCACGGACGCCATGGTGTTGGCGGTGAACATCCCGGCACACGACCCGGCACCGGGGCACGCCGCCTTCTCGATGGCAGTCAGCTCATCGTCACCGATGGCGCCCTCCGAGTGGGCACCGATCCCCTGGAAGACATCGACGATGGAGATGTCCTTGCCCTGGTAGCTGCCAGGCAACGACGACCCCCCGTAGAGGAAGACCGACGGCAGGTTGTGGCGGGCCGCCGCCATCAGCATTCCGGGCAGCGACTTGTCGCACCCGGCGATCGAGACCATCCCGTCGAAGCGCTCGCCGTGCATCACCAGCTCCACCGAGTCGGCGATGACCTCCCGAGAGACCAGCGACGCCCGCATCCCTTCGTGACCCATGGAGATCCCGTCGGAGACGGCGATGGTGGTGAAGATCAGCCCGACTCCCCCGTTGTCGCGGACTCCCTGTTTGGCGAACTCGGAGAGCTTGGGGCCGGTGAGGTTGCACGGGGTGACCTCGTTGCCGGCGGAGACGACGCCGACCTGGGGCTTGGCGAAGTCGTCGTCGGTGAGGCCGACGGCGCGCAACATGGCACGCGCTCCGGCGCGGGAGGGGCCTTCCGAGACGTCCTGGGAGTGGATCTTGATGGACATGCGCAGAAGGTAGTCGACACCGAAACGCGGTCCATCGGTACCGTCGACCGAAAGGAGGGTCTCCATGGCAACGAAGTTCCAGGTCACGTTTGACGCAGCCGACCCCGCCGCCCTTTCCGATTTCTGGGCCGCAGCACTCGGCTACGAGGTCCCGCCTCCACCAGAGGGCTTCGACTCGTGGGATGCATGGGCTCGGGACATGGGGATCGCCGAGGAGAACTGGAACGACGCCCGGGCCCTCGAGGACCCCGATGGTCCGGGACCCCGCCTGTTCTTCCAGAAGGTGCCCGAGGCCAAGACGGCCAAGAACCGCCTCCACCTCGACGTCAACGTCAGCACCCGGGGAACGCCGCTCGAGGACAAGCGGGCAGAGGTTCGCTCAGCAGTCGACCGCCTCGTCGGCCTGGGGGCCACTGAGATCGAGGTCTTCGACCAACGCGACGAACACTGGATCGTCATGCACGACCCCGAAGGCAACGAGTTCTGCGTCCAGTGAGTTGCCAGTTGTCTAGGGACTAGGGACTAGGGACTAGGGACTAGGGACTCGCGACTATCGACTTGTGACTATCGACGCTCAGCGAAAGCCGAGCTCCCTCCGATACTTCTTCCAGTCCGACGCCTTCGTCGACCAGACGATGTCGGTGACGATCTGACCGACCCCGAGAAGCACCAACAGAGCCGTCGTCCACCACGGGGCTTCCATCACCAGCGCCGGGCCGAGAGCGAAGAACGGGATCAGCTTGGTGAGCACGGCTCCCGAGGCGTGCATCCATGCACGCTGT
>JABDIW010000435.1 GCA_013003515.1 Acidimicrobiia bacterium | reverse complement strand
TGCGGGTAAACGCGTTTCTTGCCGCCGGCCATGTGTGTTCGGTGATGGGCACGCGCCAGTACGAACCGATCGCGGCGATGTACAACGTCCCAATCGTGGTGACGGGCTTCGAACCACTCGATGTGCTCGACGGCATTCGGCGTGCGGTCGCTCAACTGGAGTCAGGTCGCGCGGAAGTGGAGAACGCTTACGAGCGGGCGGTGCGCTCCGATGGCAACGAGATCGCTCGCCAGATGCTCGACGAGGTGTTCGAGGTAACTGATCGGGCGTGGCGGGGTATCGGCTCGATTCAGGCGAGCGGGTGGCAGCTGCGCGGTCACTACCAGGCCTTCGACGCCGCGATTCGTTTCGAAGTCGACCACCTATCCGTCGAGGAGAGCACCGCGTGTCGATCCGGTGAGGTCTTGCAGGGTCTCATCAAGCCGAACGAGTGTGAGGAGTTCGGTTCCACCTGTACCCCTCGCCATCCGTTGGGGGCGACGATGGTGTCGAGCGAAGGTGCGTGCGCCGCGTACTACCGCTATCGCCGACTCGATGAGCCGGTCGCCCATGGTTGATCTCGGGAGTTGTCCTCTGCCGTTCCGCGACTACGACAAGGTCACGATCGCCCACGGGGGTGGTGGGCAGCTGACCCAGGAGCTCATCCAGAAGCTTTTCATCCCCGCGTTCGGCGAGGCGGCGGTCGACGCGACGCCGACCGATGCGGCGACGCTCCCTGTTGGTGCCGGACGGATCGCGTTCACGACCGACAGTTATGTCGTGCGTCCGTTGTTCTTCCCCGGCGGCGACATCGGGCAGCTGTCGGTTCACGGCACGGTGAACGACCTGGCGATGGCCGGGGCCCAACCGTTGGCGCTGTCCACGGCCTTCGTTCTCGAGGAGGGATTGGAGATGGGAGTGCTGCATCGCATCGCCAGCTCAATGGGTGCGGCGGCAATGGCGGCCGGCGTGGGCCTGGTCACCGGTGACACCAAAGTCGTCGATGCGGGCTTGGCTGACGGGATGTACATCACGACCGCTGGCGTCGGGGTCATCCCCGATGGCGTCGATCTGCGACCGGAGCGGGTCGTCCCCGGCGATGCCGTAATCCTCAGCGGCACGATCGGTCGGCACGGCA
>JABDIW010000349.1 GCA_013003515.1 Acidimicrobiia bacterium | reverse complement strand
CTCGGGGGCCGATTCCTCGAGACGCCGCCCGAGAGCGCGGCGACGGCGTTCATGACGTCGGCCTATTCGCTCAAGACCCTGGCGGTCGGTCTCCACGACCTCATGCGTAAAGCAGGTGGAGGTTCAGTCGTCACACTCGACTTCGACAACACCCAGGCGTGGCCCGCCTACGACTGGATGGGAGTGGCCAAGTCCGCTCTGCAGTCGATCGCCCGATATCTCGCCAGGGATCTGGGCGCAGATGCCATCCGGGTCAACGCGGTCGCCGCCGGTCCCCTGGGGACGGTGGCGGCCAAATCGATCCCCGGGTTCGACCGCTTCCGGGACGTTTGGGCAGGACGGGCTCCGCTGGGATGGGACACGTCTGACCCCGAACCCGTGGCGCGGATGTGTTGTGTGCTGCTTTCGGACTGGGCGACGATGACTTCGGGGGAAGTGGTCCACGTCGACGGTGGGTTCCACGCCATCGCTGCCGGCAGCGACGAGGGCTAGAGCCCCTCGGCGGTCTCCTGCTCGACATTGCGAGCCTGATACGCCCTCGCCTTTTTGGGGAGTGAGAGGGCAAATGTTGCGCCGCCTCCCATGGTCGGCTCGAACCACACTCGGCCTCCCATGGCCTCGGCAAGACCGCGGACGATCGACAACCCAAGGCCGGTGCCACCCCGGGCGCGTGTCTCGGGCCGCTCGATCTGGGTGAAGCGATCGAAGACGTGGTCCTGGAGCTCGTAGGGGATCCCCGGGCCGTGGTCGACCACCGACAACGTGACCTCGTCCTCGGTGGCCCTGCCCAGCACCTCGATCGAGGAGCCCGGTGCGTACTTCATGGCGTTGACGATGAGGTTGGTGAGGATGCGCCTGAGGTGCTCGGGATCGGCCTCGACCTTCTCCACCTCGGCAGCGACGTCCACCATCACGCGACGCTCCGATCCCGGGATCGCCGTCGTGACGTCGGTGACGAAGCGCCGGACCGCGACCGTCTCGGGGCGTACCGGAAGCGCCCGGTTGTCGAGCCGCGACACCACGAGGAGGTCCTCGATGAGTGACCGCAGCCGATCGGCCTGACTGGTGGCCGAGGTCAGCAGCTCGCGGGCGTTGTGATCGGTCGGCGCCAACTCGGGGCGACTCAGTGTCTTGAGTGACCCGATGATCGAGGTGAGGGGAGTGCGCAGCTCGTGGGAGACCACCGAGACGAAGTCGGTCTTGAGCTGGGCGAGTTCGGCCATCTTCTCGCCCGCCTCGGCAACGGCTTCGAACCGCGACATCTGGTTGAGGACCAGAGCCGACGGAGCGGCCAGGGACTCCAGGGTCTCCAGGTCGTCTTTGGAGAAGACGCCGTCGTTCTTGTCGGCGACGAGCAGCACGCCTGTGGGCCTCGACTCGACCCTCAGGGGCACCGCCGCCACCATCTGGGCGTCGAGATCGATGAGAAGAGGGTCCTTCGTGGATGACGCCACGTTGTTGTCGATGGCGCCCTCGCCGCTGATGAAGACCTTGGGTGCGATGCCTCGCGAGGTCAGCTGAACCTCGTATCCCTCGGCGCGCAGGCTGTGACCGGCGACCCAGATCGGCGAGATCACCTCGAGGGCTTCGTTCTCGGGGTGGTACAGCATCACCAGGCCGACCTTGGCGTCCACGGCGTCGACGACCCGGCCCACCAACTCGGGCAAGACCTCGGCAAGATTCTCCGCGGTGCCGATGGTGCGGGACACCTCGTACACATGGTCGAGCTCTCGAGTCTTCTGTTCCAGCTCCAACTCCCGATCGCGAAGCTCGCTGAAGCGTTCGTTGGCTCTTCCCAATCGGCCTTCGACGCTGCGGGACAGGATCAGCGCCAGCAGTGCCACAGCGCCGAACCCCCCGACGCGGACAGCGAGCTCCTGCCAATCGAGGCCATCGATGTACGACAACGAGACCAGGTAGCCCACGGTGGCGATGGCGACCACGACGAGCTGATGTGAGAACGGCAGCACCATCGCCGCGGCGAACAGGACAACAGCGGCGAGTGCTCCCAGCAGGGGTCCACCGGAGTGCAGCTGCTGAGCCTCGACGATGCCGTACACCGCAGCTACTGCCCACAGGGCGACCAGTGGTGGCCCGAAGACGGTCTCGAGGAGGCGTCGCCAGGGGAGGAGGGTGACGAGGAGCGTCGAGCCACCGACGACGGTGATCGGAACCCACGACTCGGCGAACTCCGAAG
>JABDIW010000296.1 GCA_013003515.1 Acidimicrobiia bacterium | reverse complement strand
GATTCCTCGTCGGTGAGCGCGCGGGTCATCGGCCCCCAGGTGATCAACGGGATCAGATGTTTCTGCAGGAACCCGAACCCTTCCGTGAATCCGTTCGTCGCCAAGACGAGCACGGGTGCCTTGGCTGACCCGCGGTTGGTGTGCACGGTGTGGGGCGGGCCGTAGTCGACGCTGGTGCCCATCGAGTCTTCGTAGACGGTGACGTTCTCGGGCATTGTTGCCGCCAGGCCCCGGACCATCGCCGCTGGTTGGCACAGATAGCTGTGGGGCGCGTGCAGCGCCCGGCGGTAGTAGGAGGTGCCGAAGACTTCGGCGCATTCGTCGGCATCCACGAGGCGGTAGTCCTCGTCGATCGAGTCGAGGCTTTCGGCGAACTGGCCGAGCATTCGTTCACCTCGGGCGGTAGCGGCCGCGTGGTACTTGCCTTCGCGGACCCACTGACAATCGATGTTGTTTCTGGCGATCGTCGATTCGAGCCAGTCGAGGCCGGCTCGGTTCATCGCAATCGCATCCTGCGCGGCCTTCTTGGCATCGGCGAACCCTTTCGCTCGCAGGTTGTGGGCATGGTCGATGGCGAAGCCGGACGAGCGCCCGGCGGCGTTGTTGCCAATACGGTCCCCGTCGATGAGGGCGATCGTTGCGGAGGGGTCGAGCTCCGCCAGCCGCCGGGCAACAGCGAGACCCGAATACCCGCCACCGATGACGAGGTAGTCGACCTCGATGTCGCCCGTGAGTGTTGTTGCTTCCTGCAGCGGCTCCAGGATCTCGTGCCAGCCGTTGCTCTGGTCATAGACCGGCAACAGGTCGACCCGGTGCGTGCTCATCCCAGGTCGATCCAGATCGTCTTCAGCTGGGTGTACTGGTCATGGGCGTGCAGGCTCTTGTCCCGGCCGCCGAAGCCGGACAGCCCGAAGCCGCCAAACGGCGTGGCGACGTCACCTTCGGCATAACTATTGACCGAGACCGTGCCTGCCTTGATGGCCCGCGCCGCCAGGTGTGCGGTTCGCAGATCGGACGTGAATACCGACGCCGCCAAGCCGTAGGACGTGTCGTTGGCGATTCGGATGCCATCCTCGGGTTGGCTGAAGTCGATGACACTCAGCACCGGCCCGAACACCTCTTCTTTGGCGATACGCATGGAGGGATCGACGTTGGTGAAGATGGTGGGCTCGACGAAGTAGCCGCCCGAGTCCTCCAACGTGCGCTGGCCGCCAAGCACACACTCGGCGCCGTCATCGTTGGCGGAGGTGATGTTGTCGAGCACCTTGGCGAGATGGTCGGCTTCGATCATGGCCCCGATGCGGGTCTCGGGGTCGAGCGGATCACCGACGGGCCAGTCTCGTGCCTTCTCGACGATGAGCTCGAGCAGTTCGTCCTTCACTGCCTGATGGACGATGAGGCGCGAGTTCGACGAACAATTCTGACCGCCGTTCCAGAAGATCGACGTGGCCGCGTGGTCGGCGATTCGGTCGAGGTTGTCGGCGTCGGCCATCACGACGAATGGGTTCTTGCCACCACACTCGAGGACCACTTCCTTCAGGTTGGACTCCGCGCTGTAGTGCAGGAACCGGCGGCCGGTTTCCGTGGAACCCGTGAACGCCACCGCATCGACATCCATGTGGCGACCCAGCGGCTCACCGACAGTCGGACCAAAGCCGGTCACCACGTTGATGACACCGTCGGGAATGCCTGCTTCCACCGCGAGCTCGGCCAGGCGGAGTGTCGTGATCGACGTCTGCTCGGCGGGTTTGAGAACACACGTGTTGCCGGTCGCAAGGATGGGGCCGAGCTTCCAGGCCGCCATCAGCATGGGGAAGTTCCAGGGCAAGACAACGCCAACGACGCCGATCGGCTCCCGGACAATCATCGAAACCACACCTGGGCCACTCGGGGTCAGGAGGTCGTTGACCTTGTCGGCGGCTTCGGCGTGCCAGCGGATCACATCGATCGACTCGACCAGGTCGATGTTGGCGGTGTCATCGATCGGTTTGCCACCCTCGAGGGTCTCGATGGTGGCCAATTCGGTTGCGTGGGCATCGATGAGCGTGGCGAACCGCAGCATCAACCGTTTTCGGTCACCTTGGCTCATGTTGCCCCACGGGCCCTCGAACGCCGCGCGCGCCGCGGCCACGGCTCGGTCGACATCGACCGAGTCACAATCGGCGATCTGGGCCAACTCCTCGCCGGTCGCCGGGTTGATCGTGGCGAACGTCTTGCCGGACGCGGCGGCGACCGGGCGTCCACCGATCATCGCTTGGGTCGGCAGGTGGAGCGACGCCGCCAGTTGGGCGGCGGGGGTCATCGACGTGGTCATTGGTGGTTTCCTCCTGCAGCGGGGCGCTGCTCGGTGCTGCGTACAAGCCAGTCCTGCTCGTCGGACCATTCGCGGTATTTGAGGCGGCTGCGATCGATGCCGTTGTAGGGAAGGGTGGACAGGCAGGCTTCGATCGCCAGTCGGGCGCTGCCCGTGACCGGCATCTGCGGTCGACGAACCGGACCCATGGTGCGCCCCACCATTTCCGTCGCGGCCTTGACGCCTGGCAGGAAACCGACGTCGAGTTCGTTCTCCCACATGAAGGCCTGGGTCGGCCACATCAGATTCCACAGCTCCAATGCCTTCGCATGGTCGCCCGCCGCGATGAGCTCGACGAGTTCGACACACTCGTGCGGCATGATGTTCGCCGTGCCCCAGATCATGCCGACGGCACCGGCCTGCAAGGCATAGGGCGCGAGTGGATCGACACCACACAACACACTCGCATTTGTTCCTTCACTGATCGCCACGAGCTTCTGGATCCGGGCCAGGTCGCCTTGGCTGTCCTTCATGTAGGCGATGTTGTCGATGGCGAGGAGCTTGCGATACATCGATGGCGTGATCTCCACGCCGCTGGCGGCCGGGGTGTTGTAGAGCACGATGTCGGTGGGCACGGCCTGCGCCACGCGTTCGTAGTGGTAGAGGACACCCCGTTCGAAAGGGCTTTCGAGCCATGGAGGCAGAACCATGACGGCTTCGGCACCGTGGTCGACGGCGTGTCTCGAGGAGTCGATCGTGTCGGTCAGGCTCATTTCCGACGTTTGCACCATGGTGGGGACGCGGCCGTTGATGTGGGGGAGTGTCAGCTCCACCACGCGGCGCCGTTCCTCGGGGCGCAGGTAGGCGTACTCACCGGTGCCGGACAACACGAGGATCCCGTGCACGCCCGCATCGATCAACCAGTCGATGTGGTCGAGCAGTGCCGGTTCGTCGATGGCCTCGCCCGCGTGGGTCATCGGCATGGCGAGGGCGACGATCGCTCCGTGAAAGGTAGGCATGCAACTCCTTCAGCTCAGAAAGAAGTGTCATACAAGACTTGTATTGGCGTCAAGTTGTGTCATACGCTCGATTTGGTGAAGCTGGACGTCGAATCACTCCGGGCGCTACGGGCCGTCGTGGCGACGGGGACGTTCACCGAGGCCGCGTCCGAACTCGGTATGACTCAGAGTGCGGTCAGCTGGAAGATCAAACGCCTCGAGGAGCGCGTGGGCAACGATCTGGTCAAACGCGGCCAGGACATCGAAGCAACTCCCGACGGACAGGATCTGCTGCTCTACCCCGAGCGCATCATCGACGCTCACGACGAAGCTGTCGAACACCTCAGCCGCAGCGACCTCGAAGGTGTAGTGCGGCTCGGGACGAACGAGGACCTGCGCGGCGGCGCCCTCGCAGACGTCTTGGCCCGCTTTGCCCGGATGTATCCCCAGATCCGACTGGATGTGCGGGTGCATCTGTCCGGACCGGTGAAGGAGTGGCTGGAGGACGGCGAGGTCGATCTGGCGGTCGTCCAGATTCCGACGGGCGATATTCAACCTGGTGATGTGGTGCTGTGGAGCGAACCTCTCGAGTGGGTGCATGCCACCGACCACACGTTTCCAACCGACGAAGTTGTGCCGGTCGTGTCGTTCGGCCCCGGGCTCGTCTACCTCGATGCCGCCGAGGAATCCCTCCGGCGGGCGGGGGTGCGGTGGCGCACCGTGCTCGAATGCCCGATGTTGTCCGGAGTGCAAGCGG
>JABDIW010000289.1 GCA_013003515.1 Acidimicrobiia bacterium | reverse complement strand
GGTCTATCCGGCAGACCCCTTGGGGGGCCGTGACGACGATGGGCCCATCTTCCCGGTGGGGCCCGTCGATGCCCGGCTTCCCGTTCAGGAGCAGGTGCTGGGAGTCGAGACACCGAGTGGAGGGTTCGTCGCATTTCCCGTCGAGGTGGCGCTGGCCACGCTGGCTTCCGGCGACACCGTCGAGTTCGGCGGCGTTGTGGTTGTGGCCGATGGTGACGGCCTGCGGGCTGCATCGGCGTCGGGTGAGCCGTTGGCTACCAGCCAATCGTTTTGGTTCGCGTGGTCCCAGTTCCACCCCGGCACAGAGGTCTGGGCGCCCTGAAACGACGAATGGCCGGACGCGATGTCCGGCCATTTGTCGGGACGGCGGGATTTGAACCCGCGACCTCATCGTCCCGAACGATGCGCGCTACCAAGCTGCGCTACGTCCCGTTGCTCTCGGGGTCGGCCCCGCGAGCGGATAGCAATGCTATCGGCTAGAGCCGTTCGATCCTAAGCCGGTCTATTCGATAGCGGTCCATCTGCAACACGGTGAATCGGAGATCCTCCATCTCCAGGGCGTCCCCTTCGCTGGGGATGTGGCCCGCACCGGCGAGGAAATAGCCGGCGGCGGTCGAGAACGGACCGTTTTCGACGTCACGGCCGGTGGCCCGAACGAGTTCCTCGAGGGGGAGCCTTCCGTCGGCCAACCACTGGGACGGTCCGACCATGACGATCGAGGGGGCTCCCGGGTCGTACTCGTCCTGGAGCTCGCCCACCAGCTCCGACACCAGGTCCTTGATGGTCACGATGCCTTCGACACCACCGTGCTCATCGAGGACGACGCCAAAGGCCCGACGACGGAGCCGGAATTCCTGGAGCACGCCGAGCACACCTGCCGACTCCGGCACGTAGTACGGGGTGCGGACGATGCGTTCGATCGCCTTGCGGCTCGGCTCCGGTCCCGACCGCAGCAGATCCTTCACATAGAGAATCCCGACGAGGTCATCGAGAGCGCCACGCGACACCAGATATCGAGAGTGGCCGGTGGTGGCGATGGCATACCGGACGTCGTCCATGGAGATCGGCAGCGTGAGCGTGGCGATGTCGACCCGCGGCGTCATGATGTCGCGTACCGGCCGATCGGCCAGACCGAAGAGGGCGTCGATGATCTCTCGCTCGATCGCGTCGATCCCGCCGGCCTCCTCCCCGAGCATGGCGAGGGCCTTGATGTCGGCTTCGGTGACATCGCTGGGGTTCGTCTGGCTGATCCCGAACACGCCGAGCAATCGGTTGGTGATGGCCGAGAAGAACCGCGCTATCGGCCCCAACACGCCTGACAGGCGATAGATCGTTGGAGCCACGAACATGGAGAACCGCTCCGGGTAGCGGGTCGCCAGGGTCTTCGGCGTGATCTCGCCGACGATGAGGATGACGGTGGTCACGACGCCAGTCGCCACCCACGGGCCCCAGTCCTCCCCGACGAGATCGACGAACAGCACCGTGGCGATCGAGGCTCCGAGGATGTTCACCAGGTTGTTGGCAACGAGAAGCGTCGACAGCAGACGATCCGGCTCGGCCACCAGCTGTGCGACCCGGGCTCCGCGACGACCCTCCTCCGCTCCGAGACGGTGAACGCGTTCCCGGCCGATGCCTATCAGGGCGGTTTCCGATCCCGAGAAGAAGCCGGAGGACAGGATGCAGAACGCCAGCACGACCAGGTACGCGATCTGGAGCGCACTCATCGGGTGGCGATGACCCTCACGGGAGATCCGGAGTGGCGATGAGGCCGCTGAATGCCTCGCGAAGCTGATGTGAAGTGAATGGCTTCGTCAGCCAGCCGTCGGCGCCGGCGCGCTTGGCAAGGAACTCGTCGGCAGAGCGATCGAGGAGCAACACGACCGGGATCGCATCGCCGCCGTCGGCCGATGCGTGCGCCTTCATGGAGCGGACGATCGCCATGCCCCCCATGGAACCGACCTGGAGATCGGCGATGACCAGGTCCACGTCGTGCTCTGCGGCGGTGGCGGCAGCGGTGGCCGGGTCGGAGTGGTCGATCAGCTCCATCCCGGGGTCGGTCAGCGCGGCGTGGGTCTCGTTCCGCACCCAGGGTTCGTCGGCAACGACGAGGATTCGTGGCATCGGCGCAGGTTACCGGCCCTAGGAACGGGGTTCGACTTCCAGGACGATCCCGCGGACCTCCATCACCTCGACCTCGTCACCCGGAGAGATGGCCGCTGCCCGATGCGCCGAGGCCCGCCAGCGGGCGCCATCGACCACGACAACGCCATCGGGGTCGAACCCCGACTCGACGACGGCGAGCCGGCCGATGAGATGGTCCCGACCGATCGTGATCGTGGAGAACCGTGATCGCACCACAGTCGTCAGCCCGAACACGATGAAGGCGACGATGCCGATGAGTGTCAGCGCCACTGCCCACCACTTGGGCGTGTATTGCGGTGCGGCGCTGGTGAGGTTGAGACCTCCATACAGCAGCAGGCCGGTTCCGATCAGCGAGAGGGCGGCGGCGCGTCCCCTCTGAAAGTCGACGAGGTAGGCGAGCAATCCGAGGACCACCAGGACAACCGAGCTCCACCGCATCGGCAAGGTCGCGAGCCCGTATCCCGCCAGGAAGAGGCACAAGATGGCAACGGCTGCCGTGATGCCGACACCGGCGGCGTAGAACTCGAAGGCAACGAGAGTCAGCCCCAGCGTGAGGAAGAGGAACACCGCCTCCGGTGTGGAGGCGAGCCGCAGGAACCGGGTGAAGAGGCCGGGCTGGTCGAACCTGACCGGCACGATCGGGGTGACGGCGGCGACACCGTCCTCGCCGACGACCGTGTCGGCGGTGTCGAGGGTGACGGTGCCCGAGACGGTCTCGATGGCCATGCCGTCGAGCCCGACCACCAGCAACCCGATGCTGGCAGGAGTCATATCGACCACTCCGGCACCCGAGGCGTCGATGGTGACGACGTCGTCGACCAGGCGGGATGGCACTCCGGCCGGTACCGGCACCGTGTCGCCCCGGAGCACGACGGGATCGGCGAAGCCGAAGTCGGTTCCGGGCGCCGCCGTTGTCACGTGTGCCGCTGTGGCCAGCACCGCCGCTCCGCCCAGAGCGCGCGCCGGGGAGGGCCCGATCCATGCGATGACGGGGATGGGTGATCCGGTCACAGCATCGAACATGGGCTGCGGGTCGCCGGATGAGACACCAGGGGAATCGATCTGCAGGACGATTGCCTGGGCCGACGCCGATTCGATCGCCTCGGTGACGAACTCGATGACTCGCTGGTCGATGGGGCCATCGATGTCGATGACCAGCACCCCGTTCGCCGACTGGGCGACCTCGTCGGCGAACGCACCCGGAGCGGCCGAGAAGGCCGCCAGGAGCAACAAGAGCAGGGTGAGCGAGCGACGCACGGGCGGATGCTAGGCCGGTGCGTGCACTCCGCAGCCGTCCGAATACTGCAAAAATGCCACAGCTGGTGGCCGACCGGCCACGCAGCAGTGACCTATCTCGGGGTGTTCGCGACTAGCTAGCGGCTATTGAGGAAAAACCTCTTGTAGGTCGATCGACCTAGAGCTAGCTTCACCCCGGTTAGCTACAACCCCCCTGCTGGCTACCTGAGGAGGAGACCCGCGTGATTCCGCTCGACCGTGCCTGGCAGCCGTCTGCGCTCTGCCGGGGAAACCGCTCCCACCTCTTCTTTCCGCCTTCCACGGCGGAACGCAAAGAGGAACGGGAGAGGCGCGAGGTTCGCGCCAAGGCGATTTGTGTGACGTGTCCGGTCAAAGGCGATTGCCTCGACTACGCGCTCACGATTCGTGAACCGTATGGAATCTGGGGAGGGCTCACAGAAGCCGAACGTCGTCAGGCGGTTGCCCGCCAGGCGGCTGCAGTCGGCTGAGCCATTCCCAACCGAGAGTGCACACGGGCCGCCCCCAAGGGCGGCCTCTCTCGTTTCACCGCAGGATCCGCAGATCGCCCGAGCGTTTGGTCACGCCGGTGGCGTCGAGCCACTCCACGATGGGAACCGCATGGCGGCGTGACACGCCAAGGCGATCGCGGAGGTCCGCCACCGTGAACCCGGCTTCGCCCAGGGTGCGGGCCGCCGCCTCGATCTCCTCCAACTGCTCGGGGAGAAAGACGACGTCGTTGGCGATCTCGACTGCTCTCCCGGTCCGGATGGCGAGCCGGACAACCTCTGCGTCGATGTCGAGACTCGACGCCCGCGGCACGGCCAGAGATGCCCCCAACTCGGTCTCGGCGCGCCGCCACGCAGCCTCGGCGGCCTCATCCCACGGGTCGGCCCGCGACACCATTCGTATCGCCCCGTCTTCGAGAGCCAGTCGATCATCGGTTTCGACAAGAGCGGCAATCACGTCGGGGGGCACCGCCAGCGAGCTCGCCGCCGTCGCTGCGGGCAGACCCTCGCGACGCGGGTTGTCCCGGTGGAAGGCTTCGACGGCCTCCACGAGCGCCTCACCAAGCTCGCTGATCACCAGGGGATCGACCAGCCACCCTCCGGCGGCGACCGCCGCGTCGGGGAGGGCGCCGGCATCTGATTCGAGTTCCTGACGAGTCACCAAGCGCCGCCGCCGCAGATACACCTCGGCCAACTCAGTCGGCGTGGTCGCCGATGCGAGAGCGTCCATGTAGCCGGCGTCGAGCCGGCCATCGCCCGGATGTGGGTCGAGAACGATGCCGCCGGCGACGACGGCGCGCCGCCCCACGTCACGCACGACGAACCGATCCAGCGCCATCACCGGTACCGGTTCAGCCGGTGAGATCACCGCCATGTCGTCGGAGAGCATGCGGAGACGGGCGGGTTGGCTGCCACTGCCGATGTGGATGCGGTAGGCGCCCTTCTCGGAAAGGGCGTCGGGGTGGGAGCGAACGGTGCGGATGGAGGCGACGAGTCGGTCGGTTTCTCGCCACTGCCCGGGTTGGCCGAGGTGTGTCCCCCGAATCAGCGCATCGCGGTCGCCTCCCACGACGTTCAGGGCAACCCGGCTGCCTGCCTCGGCCGTCTGGCGGTCGGCTTCGTGTGACTGCATCTGTCGGATGCGCCAGATGTCGTTACCGGGAAGGCTCTCGACCTCGTCGCCGACGGCGAGGGAGCCGCCGACCAGAGTTCCCGTGACCACGGTCCCGGCACCCGAGATCGTGAACGTCCTGTCGACCCACAGCCGCGGTCGCCCGGAAGGGTCGGCTGGAGTCGAGGCGCCGATTGCGTTCGCCAGAGCGGCCCGGAGATCGTCGATCCCCGCCCCGGTTGGCGCCGCCACCGGAATGATGGGCCAATCCTGGAGTGACAGCCCGGCGAGACGGTCCGCCGTCTCGAGTGCGGCAAGCTCCACGGTGTCCGCATCCGTGACGTCGACCCGGGTGAGGGCAACCACTCCGCGATCGATGCCCAGGAGATCGAGGACCGCGGCGTGCTCCTCGGTTTGGGGCATCCAGCCCTCATCTGCCGCCACGACCAGCACGGCGACATCGATACCGCCGATTCCGGCGAGCATGTTCTTGATGAACCGCTCATGACCAGGAACGTCGACGAAGCCGACTTCCAGCCCCATGCCCAGCTCGGCCCAGGCGAAGCCGAGGTCGATGGTGAGCCCCCGCTCCTGCTCTTCGGCCCAGCGGTCGGGATCGCGTCCGGTCAGCGCCCGGATCAAGGTCGACTTCCCATGATCGACGTGCCCCGCCGTCCCAATGATGGCCATCGTCAGTCCAGGATCTCGGCCAGAGCCGTCTGCACCGTCCGGTCGTCGGCCGGGTCGACCGTGCGCAGATCGAGGATGAGGGATCCCTGGTCGCGGCGGCCCACGATGCCGCGGCGCACCAGCTCGTCCCACTCGCCGGCTCGGCCCGCCACCTCGATGACCGGGGACGGGATGGTCTCGCCGGGGACCGACCCGGCGCCGGGGATGCTCTCGCCGTCGACGACGACCGCTGCGGTCCCTGCGATGACATCACGAGAACGAGCGGCCAGTTCGTCGGAGGCCATGGTCGCCATCGCCCAGAACGGCAGCTGAGCCGCCGAACCGTCGGCATACGTCTCGAGGGTCTCACCGAGAGCCGCCATCGTCGCCCCGTCACACCGAAGCGCTCGTGCCAGTGGGTGCCGGCGCATCCGCTCGATCAGGTCGGTTCGACCCACGGCGATTCCCGCCTGAGGGCCGCCCAGCAGCTTGTCGCCCGAGTAGAGAACGACGTCTGCTCCGGCCTCCAGTGTCTGTCGCACGCCCGGTTCCGTCCCCAGCCACGTCGGGGGCGGTCCATCGAGCCACGGGGTGCGGGTGTCGAGCAATCCCGAACCTACGTCGGCGATGAAGGGGACTCCCCGCTCCGCTGCCAGTGCGCCCAGCTCGTCGTATCCGGCCTCGACCGCGAACCCTTCGATCCGATAGTTGGAGGGGTGGACCTTCAGGATCGCCGCGGGCTCTCCCTTGCGGTAGTCGTCGAGATGTGTCTTGTTGGTCGTTCCCACCTCGACCAGTCGGGCCCCGGAGGCCGCCATCAGATCGGGGAGGCGAAACGAGCCGCCGATCTCGATCAGCTCTCCTCGCGACACCAGGACTTCGCCCGGGGCAGCGATCGCAGCGAGGGCCAGCAGCAGAGCTGCCGCATTGTTGTTGACGACCAGGCCGGATTCGGCGCCGACGAGGGCAGCAGCCAGACGTCCGACAAAGGCACCGCGTCCGCCCCGTCCGCCGGCGTCGACGTCGAATTCGAGGTTCGTGTACCCGGCCGAGACATCAGCGGCGTGTGATGCCGCCTTCGCAGACCATGGAGCACGGCCGAGGTTGGTGTGGAGCAGGACGCCGGTGGCGTTGATGAGCCGGCGGGGCCGATGGCGATCGATGCCGTCGAGGATCTCGGTGGCGATCAGGACCGGATCGGCGTCTTCGCCGGATTTGAGGAGCTCCCGGGCCTGGTCGATCGCGTTTCGGGCGACCTCCATGCCGAGCGGGCCCGGCCGGCCGAGGCGGACCGCCAGCTCGTCCACCTTGGGCAGGTCACGCAGCTCCATCGGAGCAAGGTTACCGGTGCCGGTACCATTGACTCCGTGGCCCTCGGACCCTTCCTCTTCGCGCTGTTCGTCATCGTGCCCGTTGCCGAGATCGCTCTCTTCCTCGTCGTCGGAGAGCGCATCGGTGTCCTGACGACGCTCACGCTCATCGTGGTGACGGCGTTCGTTGGTGCCGCCCTCGTATCGAGACAGGGTCGACAGACGATGCTGAGCCTCCGGGCGGAAATCGCCGAGCAGCGAATTCCGGCGCGACAGCTGTCTCACGGAGCGATGATTCTCTTCGCAGGCGGTCTTCTCCTCACGCCCGGGTTCATCACCGACGGGGTCGGGTTCCTGCTGCTCGTTCCAGCGGTGCGGTCGGCCATCCACGACGTATTGGCCCGGAGACTCCGTGGCCGTTTCGTCCAGCTGTGACCGAGGTCGTGCCGCGCGATGCGGCGACGGTGTGTGTGCTGCGGCCTTCCGAATCCGGGTTCGAAGTGCTGATGGTGCAACGGACCCGTGCCGCGGACTTCATGGGCGGAGACTGGGTGTTCCCGGGTGGTGCCGTCGACGAGATCGACCGTGACGAGGCCCCGATGTCGGGGCTACCAGACGAACTGGCCGGAGCAGGGGCCGCTGCCCTGCGTGAGCTCGCCGAGGAGGCCGGTGTCTGGCTGACCGACCCTCCAGTAGACGCCGCCCTTGCTGCGGAGTGGCAGCCACTGCGAGACCTTCCGCTCTATGACGCGGTGCGATCCACCGGCCGACGCCTCACCGGCGAGGCGCTGGCGTTCTTTGCCCACTGGGTGACGCCGGCCGGTCAGCCGATCCGGTTCGACGCCAGGTTCTTCGTGTGTGAGGTGCCGGCCGGCACCGACGCCGTTGCCGACGAGAACGAGGTCCATGACGCCACCTGGATCAGCCCGGCGGACGCTCTGGGCAGGGACGACTCCGGGGAGTGGGCCATCCCGTTCCCGACCCGGCGCACACTGGAGGTGCTCGCCCGGTTCGAGTCGACGACTGCGGTGATGGAGCATGTTCGATCTCTCGAGGAGGTCGAGCGGATCGTGCCGCGCATCGTGACGGACTCGGAGGGCCGGATCGGCATCCTGCTGCCTGGAGACCCGGGGTACGACTCATGATCTCGGTGCGCACCGTCTTGTGTCCCAACCCTGGCCCGTTCACGGGGCCGGGAACCAACACCTACGTGGTCTCTTCGGGGTCGGAGGCAGTCATCATCGACCCGGGCCCCGTCCACGACGGCCATCAACACTCCACCATCGAAGCGGCAGCCGGCCTCGACGTGGAAGCGGTTCTGGTCACCCATACCCACCCCGATCATGCCCCGGCAGCGAACCGCATCGCCGACCACTTCGCCGTGCCGGCGTACTCGTTTTCCCCTGGGCCCGATTTCGCTCCCGACCGACTTCTTGCCGACGGAGACCGGGTCGGTTTCGGCGGAGCCGAGATCGTGGCCATTCACACACCCGGCCACACCGATGATCACCTGTGCTTCCAGGTCGACGGCCTCCTCTTCACCGGCGATCACATCATGGGCGGCTCGACGGTGATCATCGAAAATGCGACGACCTACCTCCAGTCTTTGCGCCGAATTGCCGATAGAGAGGTAGAGACGCTGTATCCCGGTCATGGGCCCGTGCTGGAGCCCGCGGTGATCGAGATGTACATCGCTCACCGCCAGGAGCGGGAACGACAGATCGTCGCCTCCGTTTCCGGTGGTGCCGAGACCGTCGACGCCATCGTCGCCGAGGTCTATGCCGGGGTTCCCGGCGAGGTCCTGGCGGCGGCTCGGCGCCAGGTCGAGGTCCAGCTGAGGAAGCTGGTGGAGGATGGACGACTACAGTGGCTTCGGGCGGACGATGACGTAGGGGAGCGCGTACAGCTCACCCAGGGGAGCCAGGATTGAGACGAATCGCCGCCAGCGTTTTGGCCATTGCCACCGCCGCTGCATTGATCGCGCTCCCGGCTGCCGCTCAGACCCGTGACGAAGAGCGCGCCGAGATCACCGAGATCACCCAGGAAGACCTCGATGCCGCCCGGTCGCGGCGGGACGCTGCAGCTCAACGCCTCGCCGACACCGTCGCCGCCTACGACCAGGCCCTCATCAACGAGGCCGCCCTTCGCGACGAGCTGCAGGCACTGGCGATCGAGTTGTCCGGCAGCGAGCGTGAGCTGGTGACGCTCCGAGAGGACGCCAAGACCATCGCCCGCGCCATGTACATGACGGGCGGTGACCTGGGGATTGCCGCGATCTTCGATTCGGCCTCGCTCGTCGAGGTCCCTGTCATCTCTTCGCTTCTCGAGTTCGCCGGGAACGAGGACGTTGCCGCCATTGCTCGTCTCGAAGCACTCGAGTCGGTCTACGTCGAGCAGCGATCCCGACTCGACACCGCCCTCGTCGAGCAACAGACCCTTGCCCTGGAAGTCGACCTGCTGTCCGAACAGATCATCTCTGAGCTCCGTGACCTCGACCGTGAGTACCAGGTGTGGATCGCCGCCTATGACGAGCAGGAGCGGATCAAGGCTGAAGAGGAGGAGCGTCGCCGCCTCGAGGAGGAGGAGCGACAGCGCCTGGCAGCCGAGGCCGCCGCCTATTCGTCGTGGCTGGCTACCTCGACGACGACGACCACATCCACGACGACCACGACCACGACCACGACGACAACCACCACCACGACCACCGTGCCGAGTGGTGGCGATGACGGCACGACGACGACGACGATCGCCGGTGGCGACACCACGACGACCACGACCACGGTGCCCCCGGCCCCATCTGGCGGCATGACCTGTCCGGTCGCCGGCGCCGCCACCTGGTACGACGACTGGCACGCTCCCCGTTCGGGTGGACGCCTCCACCAGGGCATCGACATGATCGCCGACCGTGGCACGCCGCTCGTTGCCATCGAGTCCGGCACGGTCGGGCGCCTGCGCAATGGTGGCCTGGGCGGAATCACCGTGTGGTTCAACGGTGAGTCGGGGGACGAGTACTACTACGCCCACCTGGATGCCTGGGCGGACGGGCTCTCGGCTGGGGACTACATCCCTGTTGGTGGCCTGCTCGGAACCGTTGGGAACACCGGCAACGCCCAGTACACGGTGCCCCACCTCCACTTTCAGTGGCACCCGGGCGGCGGCTCGGCGGCCAAGCCCCACGACATGATCAATTCGCTCTGTCGTTGACCCCTGGACTAATCCACACCTCGCCGTATACTTCGCCGCCTTCCACAGCCGATAGGGAGCCTTATGACGACCGAAGCAACTGAGCCGCTGACCGACGCCCCCGCCGGGCCCGCGGTGCTCTTGACCGATTCCGCCGCGGCGAAGGTCAAAGAGCTGATCACCGCCGAAGGAGACCCGTCGATGGCGCTTCGTCTCGCGGTGCGCCCCGGTGGCTGCTCGGGATTCCAGTACGACATGTACTTCGATTCCACGGTCGACAGCACCGACTCGGTGCACGAGATCAACGGTGTCCGTCTCGCCGTGGATGCCGAGTCGGCAGCCATGATCCCCGGGGCCAGCATCGACTACAAGGAGATGGGCCTCCAGGGCTCGGGCTTCGCGATCAACAACCCCAACCAGCAGCGCTCCTGCGGTTGCGGCCAGAGCTTCTGCTGATCGTCCCCGTCGGGTAGAACCCCGGCCACTCCTACCATCGCCACCATGGTGAATCCCGCTGATGTCGAGGGTGTTCTGCGCGGCGTCATCGACCCCGAGCTGGGGTCGGACATCGTCGAGCTGGGGATGCTGCGCGACATCACCATCGACGGCGGCGATGTCACGGTCACCATCGCTCTCACCATTGCGGCCTGCCCGATGCGAGATCAGATCGAGTCCGACGTCATCCGCCGGGTTGGAGCCATCCCGGACGTGGAGTCGGTGACCGTCGAGGTGGGCGCCATGACCCAGCAGCAGCGCTCCGAGCTGATGTCCACTGCCCGTTTCAAGGCGCGGGAAGATGCCGAGCCCACCATGGTGTCGCCGCTGACCAGGGTGATCGCCGTCTCTTCCGGCAAAGGCGGTGTCGGCAAGTCGTCCCTGTCGGTGAATCTGGCGCTTGCGGTAGCCGACCTCGGGTTCCGTGTGGGTCTCCTCGACGCCGACATCTGGGGCTTCTCGGTTCCCCGCATGCTGGGAGCCCTCGACGCCAACCTCGAGGCCGATGAGGATCGCAAGATCGTCCCTCTCGAGACTCACGGTATCCAGGCGATCTCCACCGGCCTCATCGTCGACGACGAGGGCACCGCTCTGATGTGGCGGGGCCTGATGCTGTCGAAGGCGCTGGAGCAGTTCCTCCGCGACGTGCGATGGGACAGCGACCTCGACTACCTCTTCATCGACATGCCACCTGGCACCGGTGACGTGCAGATGGCCCTGTCCCGGCTCCTTCCTCAGGCCGAGATGGTCGTCATCACCACGCCGCAGCGTGCCGCGCAGCGAGTGGCCGCCCGGGTCGCGGACATGGCTCGCCGGTCACATATGCCCGTCGTCGGGGTCATCGAGAACATGTCCGGTTTCACCACCGAAGACGGCAAGCACTACCCCCTCTTCGGTACGGGGGGCGGCGAGGAGCTGGCGACCGAGCTCGCCGTGCCGCTCATCGGCCAGGTACCGCTCGACCCGTTTGTCGTTGAGGGCGGAGACGACGGGCGCCCGGTGGTGCGGGCCCATCCCGGCTCCCCGGCGGCAGAAGCCTTGGCGTCGGCAGCGGCACGCCTCGTCGAGCTCGTCCCCAAGGCAGAGGACGAGACGTGCACTGCGCGCATCGCGGTGCTGGCACAGCAGCTCGAGGAGATGGCGACCGGCACCGGCTGAGCGGCGCTGCTTACATCTGGTGACCAGATCGAAGGAGTCACCAATGCCCAAGACGATCCCCGAGGTAGCCGGCGTTCCCGCCCCCTTCGGCCCGTACTCGGTCGTCACCGAGGCCAACGGCTTCGTGTTCGTATCCGGCCAGGTGGCCATCGACCCCGTTACCCAGGAAAGAATCACTGGCGGGATCGAGGACCAGACCCACCAGGCGATGCGCAACCTCGGTGCGGTGCTGCGCGGCGTCGGCCTCGATTACGACGACATCGTCAAGACCACGCTCTTCCTGGCCGACATGGCCGACTACCCGACGGTGAACGAGATCTACTCCGAGTACGTCGGTGAGGCCCGCCCGGCTCGCAGCACCATCCAGGCGGCTGCGCTCCCTGGCGGTTTCCTGTTCGAGATCGACGCAGTAGCTGCACGCTGACCCGCCCGCTGTAGCGTTGTCCCCGAGGAGGAATCAATGAACCGCGATCAGATCTTCAATGCACTCGGCCTCTCCGACACCAACCCCGGCGTGTACGCCGCAGGGTGGCTCGACGGCGGCGGGGGAACCCTTCAGGTGGAGAACCCGGCCACCGGGGATGTCATCGGTGAAGTCGTGATGGCATCCGTCGACGACTACGAGAAGGTCATCACGAACTCCCAGGAGGTGTTCGCCGAGTGGCGCATGGTTCCGGCACCCAAGCGGGGTGAGTACGTGCGTCTGCTGTCCAACGCGCTTCGTGACAACAAAGACGCCCTGGGCGCCCTCGTCTCGCTGGAGATGGGGAAGATCGCCGCCGAGGGTGGCGGTGAGGTCCAGGAGATGATCGACGTCGGTGACTTCGCCGTCGGTCTGTCCCGGCAGCTCTACGGTCTCACGATGGGGTCGGAGCGGCCCCGTCACCGCATGTACGAGCAGTGGCATCCCCTGGGACCGGTCGGTGTGATCACATCGTTCAACTTCCCCACCGCGGTCTGGGCCTGGAACTCGTTCATCGCTGCCGTGTGCGGCGACACGATGATCTGGAAACCGTCGAGTCAGACGCCGCTGACCGCGGTCGCCGTCACCAAGATTGCCCATGAGGTCATGGCGGGCTCCGGGTTCGAGGGTGTATTCAACCTGGTCGTCGGTTCCGGCGCCACTGTCGGCGACACCCTCATCAACGACCGCCGGGTGCCGCTGATCTCGGCAACGGGGTCCTGCAACATGG
>JABDIW010000272.1 GCA_013003515.1 Acidimicrobiia bacterium | reverse complement strand
TCGGAGCGCTGCTCGGCACGTCGTCGACCACCTCCTACATCGAGTCGGCGGCGGGCATCGAGGATGGTGCCAAGACCGGCCTGGCGTCCGTGGTCACTGCGCTGCTGTTCGTCGGCGCCATCTTCCTGTCGCCGCTGGCGAGTGTGATCCCCGAAGTGGCGACGGCGCCCGTCCTGATCCTCCTCGGGGCGATGATGATGACCGGAGCGGCCAAGGTCGATTGGAACGATTACCGGATGTCGATCCCGGCGTTCCTGACCATCGTCGGGATGCCGTTCACGTATTCGATCACCGATGGCATCAGCCTCGGGATCATCAGCCACACCGTGATCATGGCTACGACCGGGAAACACCGCGAGGTGCATCCGGTCATGTATGTGTTGTCGGTGTTGCTGGTGTGGCGGTTCTTCGTCGTCGGCTAGGAGCGGCCTCGGATCGCCAGGTAGTGGTGCCACAGGATTCGGGCTGCCACCGAGCGCCATGGGCGCCATGGCTCAGCGATGGCCTCGAGTGATGGCGGGTCGGGACGGTCGTCGAGGCCCTTGACCTCCTGGACGGCAGTCGCCAGTGCGATGTCGCCAGTGGGCCACACATCGGGTCTGCGGAGCACCATCAGCAGATAGACGTGGGCAGTCCACGGGCCGATGCCCTTGAGCCGGGTCATCTCGGCCATGACCTCGTCGTCGGTCATCGAGTCGAGGGCCGCAGGGGAGAAGGCTCCTGAGGTGATGGCCTCGGCCAGGCCACGGGCGTAGCCGCGCTTCTGTCGGGAAAAGCCGATACCGAGCAAGGTGTCGTCGTCCAGGGCCAGGAACCGACCCGGTTCGGGTGGGCCGATGACGGCGACGAGCCGGTCGTAGGCGGCCTTCGCCGAGGCGAGAGAGACCTGTTGCTCGAGGATGAACCACACGAGCGTGCCGAACCCCGGCTCCCGGTTCCAGAACGGGGGATCACCGAACTCGGCGACGACGGCACCGAGATCGCCATCGATTTCGCTCAAGTGGGCGACGGCGGTGCGAAACGACTTTTCATCGAGGGCGATGGCGTCCATCGGGTCACCGTACCGGCACCGCGGTCCGGATCCGGCCCGAGCGGCTTCGCCGTTTCGGTAGAGGTCGGGCAACCCGAGAAATCCCGTGACGAAGCCCTGGTCGTCTGCTTCAATTGCGCTACCGGAGAAAGGAGGTGGTCCCAGCAATGACAGGTTTATCTAGGACCCCGGAGGTGGCCGAGCGCTAAGCGGCCGTTTCCAAGGAAACATCTCTGGAGCCGGCCTCTTGCCTCACGGCCAGGTGGCGACTCCAACTCGGACCACCGGAACCCGGAGACTCGTGGACAGGTCCCCACGGCGATCGACAGTGTCGATCGAAGCGTCTCCGGGTTCTTCGCGTCCTGATTGGTCACATTCGCGCATGCCAGAATGACCCTTCACTGCGAGCCTGGGGGAGCCGAAAATGGTGGTGGAGGTCGCATGAAGAGACTCACGGTGACCGTCGCTCTGCTGACGGTCGGTGCACTCACGATGACGTCGTGCTCTGCCGCGACCCCTTCGTCTCAGGCCGACCACGTCCCGGTGGCAGTCGCTGCCCCTGCTGTCGTAGCCCTTCCCTCTCCCACCGTTGCCAGCACCACTCAACCGACCACCACCACGACGACGACGATCCCGTGGGAGCGCGAGCCGTTCGCCCTCACCATCTCCCACCCGGCACTCGACGACATCCCTGACCTGGAATTCAACGTGGCAGCGGGCGCGGAGGGCCCGATGGTCACCATGCTCCAGGAGCGTCTGGCCGAGACGGTCCTGTACCG
>JABDIW010000270.1 GCA_013003515.1 Acidimicrobiia bacterium | reverse complement strand
TGATCGACCAGGGGCTGGTGGAATCCATCCGCCTCGGGCAGGGTCAGCTTCAGCATCACCTGCTGCCCGTCGTCGAGGGCGTCGAGCTGGGCGAGCATCGCGTCACGCAACAGCGCCTCTGCTTCGGCCTTCTGCGGGCTGGTGATGTCCACCTCGGGCTCGATGATCGGCATGAGCCCGGCGCGGAGGATTCCGCGGCCTACGTCGAACTGCTGATCGACGACGGCTTGGACGCCGGTCTCATTCGCCATCTTGATGACCGACCGCATCTTGGTGCCGAACACACCTTTGTCCTTGGCCCGAGCCAGCAGGTCATCGAGGCCGAACATCGGCTTCATCACCTGGGCGTCGTTCTCTTCGTCGTCGAGACCCTTGTCGACCTTGAGGAACGGCACGACGTTCTTCACGTCCCACAGGTAGGAAGGGGTGCCCTTGCCTTCGACCTCGCGGTCCATGGTGTTCTCGAACAGGATCGCCCCGAGGATGCGCTCACCGGTGAATGCCGGGCTGGTCATGATGCGGGACCGCATCTCGTGCATCACGGTGAACATCGCTTCGTCACCGTCGTACTGCTCCGGGCCGACGCCGTAGGCGGCGAGGGCCTTTGGCGTGCTTCCACCGCTCTGGTCGAGGGCGGCGATGAAGCCGTGGCCGGCTGCGATCTTCTGGAGCTGCTCTGCGTTCATGTCAATCCCATCACGAGGGGGTCGGTCACCGCCAGACTATCCGGCCGGCAGCCGATAGCGATTTCAGCGCTGGTCGCTGCGGGCAACCCGACCGGTTGCCCGGGGGAGCGGCAGCTCCCTAACGTCGGGCCTCGATGGAGCAAGTGAAGAACGACCGGCGAACCATCTTCGGCTGGAGCATGTACGACTGGGCCAACTCGGCCTACTCGACCACCATCGCCGGCGCCATCCTTCCCGCCTACTTCGCCGACTCGATCGTTCCCGACGGCGGGTACGAGGTGTTCGGGTGGAGCCTCTCGGGTGAGTCGCTGTGGGGTCTCGTGGTCGGTTTCGGGGCCTTCTTCCTCTTCCTCGTGACTCCCGTGCTCGGCGCCATTGCGGACTTCTCGGCATCGAAGAAGCGGTTCCTGGTGTTCTTCGCCTACGGCGGTGCAGTGTTCACCTGTGTCCTGTGGTTCATGACCACCGGCGACGTGTTGTTGACGCTGACGCTGTTCTTCCTGGCCCAGCTCGGGTTCGTGTCGGCCAACGTCTTCTACGACGGGTTCCTGCCCGACATCACCACCGAAGACACCATCGACAAGGTCTCGGCGCGCGGGTTCGCCCTCGGGTACATCGGTGGCGGTCTCCAGTTGGCGCTGGCTCTGGTGTTGATCCTGCTTCACGAGACACTGGGGATCACCGAAGAAGAGGCCGCCCGATGGGGGATCCTGATGGCGGGTCTGTGGTGGGCCGGGTTCTCGTGGTACGCCTTCCGCTTCTTCCGTGAGACCGGCGAGGCTCAGGAGCTCCCCGAGGCGTACCGGTCGATGCCGAGGTGGTGGGCATACGGCAAGGTCGGCTTCGACCGCACCTGGCACACCGCCCGCAAGCTTCTCGGGTTCCGTCAGCTGCTGCTGTTCCTCATCGCGTACATGCTCTACAACGACGGGGTTCAGACCACCATCAACATGTCGGCCGTCTATGCCACCGACACGTTGAAGCTGGAGTCCGAGACCATCGCCCTGGCATTCCTGGTGGTGCAGTTCATCGCCTTTGGGGGAGCGCTGTTCTTCGGCAGGCTGGCCGGCCGCATCGGTGCCAAGAACGCCCTTCTCGTGTCATTGGTGATCTGGTCGGTGATAGCGGTGCTGGCCTTCTTCTTGCCCGAGGGCTCGGCGCTTCCGTTCTTCGGTGTGGCCGCCCTCATCGGACTCGTGCTTGGCGGAGTCCAGGCGCTGAGCCGCAGCCTGTACGGCTCGATGATCCCGGAAGAGGCGTCCGCGGAGTTCTACGGGTTCTTCTCGGTGTTCTCGAAGTTCTCGGCGATGTGGGGTCCGCTGATCTTCGCCGGGATCGCTGCAGCCACCGACTCGGGCCGTCCCGCCATCCTGTCGATCATCGTGTTCTTCATCCTCGGGGGCATCCTCCTGTGGCGCACCGACATCGACGAGGCCCGGGCTTCGAAGGACCAGTGGAGCTTCGAGGGCGTGTCGGCCGGATAGGCCCCTCGATCCGGTACCTTGTCGCCCGATGCGCCGCCGTCTCGCCAGCACCGTCGTCGTTCTCGCCCTCATCGCCGCGGCCTGCGGAGGCGACACCGCTCCGGTCACCGTTCCCACCACCGACGTGACGCCGTCGACCCTCGCCACCACCACCACCACCGCGGAAACGCCCACCACCACGGCCGACGAACCGACCACAACGACGTCGCCGGCGTCGACCACCACGGACGGCACATCGACCACGACCGGGGGGTCCACGACGACGTCTGAAGCCTCCACGACCACGTCGGAGGCGTCGACTACGACCACCACCACAACCTCTGCCACCACGACAACCGCCGCGACGACCACGACCACGACAACGGTCCCAGAGACGGTGCTCACCTGGACCGAGGTCGCCGAGGGCTTCGGGCAGCCGGTTTTCGTCACTGCGCCGCCCGGGGATTCGCGTCTCTTCGTCGTGGACCAGCCGGGGAGGATCTGGGTCATCGACGGGGGCGATCCCGAGGTGTTCCTCGACGTGAGATCGATCACGACCTACGGCGGAGAACGGGGACTGCTGGGGATGGCCTTCCACCCCGACGACCCCAACACGTTCTACATCAACCACGTGTCCGCCGGAGACACCGTCGTCGCCGAGTACCGCGTCAGCGGCAATGTTGCCGACACCGGCAGCCGGCGAGTGCTTCTCACCGTCGACCAACCGGCCACCAACCACAACGGCGGCATGATCGCCTTTGGCCCAGATGGCTACCTGTGGATCGGCATGGGCGACGGGGGCGGCTCCAACGACAAGTTCGGCCAGGGTCAGCGTGCCGACACGTTGCTCGGATCGATGCTGCGCATCGACGTCGACGGTGATCCCTACGTCGTCCCGTCGAACAACCCCTATTCCGACGGAGTGGATGGCGCACCCGAGGTGTGGGCGATCGGGCTGCGCAACCCGTGGCGGTTCGCCTTCGACAATGGCCTGGTCTACATCGCCGACGTCGGTCAGGGCGCTGTCGAGGAGGTGTCGATCGCTCCCGCTTCCGCTGCTGGGCTCAACTACGGATGGCCGATCTACGAGGGTGATCGTTGTTTCGACGGCCCGTGTGACACCGAGGGCACCGTGATGCCGGCCGTCTCATACCCCCACAGCGAGGGATGCTCGATCACCGGAGGGTATGTCTATCGGGGGAGTGCCCTTCCCGGCCTCGTCGGCCACTACTTCTATTCGGACTACTGCACCGGGTTTCTTCGCAGCTACAAGTCCGGGTCCACCTTCGACTGGACCGACGAGACCGGCAGCATCGGCGCCCCGACCTCCTTCGGTCTCGACGGCTTCGGCGAGCTGTACCTGACCTCCAAGGCCGGCTCCGTCTACCTCCTCACCGAGGGCTAGCCAGCCTGTCCCCCTTCGCCCGCTTGCGGGAGAGGGGGGTCCGGGGGGGAGAGGGTTGCACGCCTCGATCCGACCGAACTGCGCTCTTTGTCCTCCGACTCCCGGCATCCGGATCGACGGTGAGCCGCGCTCTTCTGTGCCCCTTCGCCCGCTTGCGGGAGAGGGGGGTCCGGGGGGAG
>JABDIW010000258.1 GCA_013003515.1 Acidimicrobiia bacterium | reverse complement strand
CCTCAGTGCCCTCGGCGATCGTCACGATGACCGGTGACTCAGGCTCATCGAGCAGCCCGACACGGTCAGCGGCAACACGGCCGGGAACAGCAGGCAAACGACCCGGGCCCACTTCCTCGACGGCTTCTCGGATCGACGCACCGCGACCCCGCTCCTTTGCTCGGCCCGCCACCCTACAAGCGGCCCATCGGTGCTCAGAGCTCGACAACCGGAATGCCCCATCTACCCGCGAGGGCCTCGAGCTCGGCGGCGACATCTCCGTAGGCAATGCCGTAGTGGTGCTCCAGCCCCTGCCCCATGATCGTGTCGAGCACATCGCGCACCGGACGATCGAACTCGACGACCCCCGCTGTCCCTGAGAAGGCCAGCGGCTCCCGCAGCATCGTCCCTCCGCCGACGACCAGTCGGGGGGCGCCCCCGGATTGGCTGAGACGGGCAATGGTCACTCGCCCTGGCCGGAGAGCGAACTCGTTGAGCAGCGGCTTGCGTCGGTTGGAGTGGATGGTGGCGGCCGGCGGATGCTCCGGGTCGGCGAGGCCAAGCGGCGCAAGTCCGCAATGCCACAGCACGCCGGTGTTGGTGGCTCGATCCAGGTCGACCAGATCGGCGACAAAGGCCGGCCCACCGGCCAGGTATTGCAGGGCGAGCGCAGTGACGGTGCCGTACACATCACGCTCACAGCAGGCCGGGACACCGTGTTCGGACAGGAACGACAGCGCCGAGCACGCTGCGGCGCCGTATTCGTTGAACGTCTCGGGCCAGCACCGCATCGCAACTCCGTGCCACCCCCGCTGCGAGAATTCGGTGTCGAGGGCGGCGTGCATCGCCAGGCTCTTCGCCACCGGTTCGGGGTCGAGCTCGTCGACTCCAGTGATGCGGAGAGAGACAGCCTCCCCCATCGCAGCGACTCGCTCGTCCGGAACGCTTCGAGCGATTTCGAACAGCTCGTCCAGCTCGATGCGATCGACCTTCGCTCCGGTGAGAGAGGCGAGTTCGTCGGCGTCGACGGCGGACGGCTCGAAGCCCGTCGGGGCGTCGCCGATGAGACCGACGGTGACCCCGGCCACATAGGCCTGCGCCGCGGTAGCCCGCTCCAGCGCCTCCTCGGTCACGAGGGCCGTCGAGGCGGCCATCGGAACATCCCGTCGCCCCGACAACGCTGCCAGCAACTCATCGCCGGCAGCTGCATCTCCCGGGTCCCGGTACAGCCACCGATACTCGACGCCGGCCCGGTTCAGTCCATAGGCAGCGAGGTTGATGCCGCACAGGGAGTTGAGCCTGAGCCGACCTCCGGTGCGCTCCTCGGGGAACGCCCACAGGACGAGTGGCACACCAAGGGTGGCGAAGGGCTCGACGAGGGTCGCATCGGTGAAGGTCGACTGGAGCACCACTACGACGTCGGCCGTGTCGAGTTGGTCGATGGCCGTGTCGACCGCGTCCGCGTTACACAGCAGCTCATGAGATCCGACGACGTCAAACCCGAGCGACTCGATCACCTCGAAGGCTGTAGCGGCGACGTCGGCGGCGAACTCGGTGTCGAACGTGGCGCGTGCAACGGCAGCGACCCCCACTGTCTGCGTCATCGAGCGTGTTCCTCCAGGAAGCGATCCACCTCATGGCGCTCAGGAATACCGTCCCGACCGCCGGGCCGGGTCACCTTGATGGCAGCTGCTGCGGCTGCGAACTCCATCGCATCACGCCGTGTCATACCCTCGGCGATTGCCACCGCAAAAGCTCCGTGGAACACGTCGCCGGCCGCGAGGGTCTCGACAGGGTCGACCGTGAACGCGTCGAGGTGGTGGGGCCCGTGTTCGTCGAGCCACCACATGCCACGTTCACCATCCGTCACCGCAACCCAGGCATCGGTGTGGTGGGTGACGCGGCGCAGCGCCTCGACAGGATCATCGCGTTCGGTGAAATCGCGCAGGGTCGGCCAGGCAAAGATGATGTGATCGGCAGCACTCAGGAGGTTCATCCGGTCGGATGGATCGTGGTCGCAGTCGAGGATCGCCGGGATCCCGGCTCGGCGAGCTGCCCGCAGGATGTCGGCGGCGCCATTGCGCCACCGCATGTCGGTCAACGCCGCCCCAGCACCGTGGAGCCAGTCCGACTCGACGATGTCGTTGGTGTCGAACAGGCCCGGGCTGGCGTGGTTGACCACGAGCCTCTCGCCGTTGCTGTCGATCCAAACCGCCGAGAGCGGGGACTCTGCGTCCTCGACCACCCGAATGTCGGTCTCGACACCGTAGGCATGGAGATCGGCCGTGATCTGCTCACCGATGGCGTCATCTCCGAGGACGGTGTGAAACATCGCACGGCCCCCCAGCAGCGCCACGGTCACCGCGGCATTGGCGGCGACGCCCCCTCCGATCTCGAAGCGTCGGAAAGCCCGGTACTTCCCGGGCTGTGTCGGCACCGAGTCCATGTGGAACACGATGTCCCACACCGCGATCCCGGCGAGGCCAACGATGGGGCGATCCATGGGCTGAGCGTATGGACTGGGGCGGCGCCGAGATAGGGCCAACAGGAGGCGATCCGGGGTCGGTGGTCCCCTGATTGGTGGGCCGCTTGGCGGCTCCTACGCCGGTGACCGGTCCCTCAGAGAGCCGATGCCGGCACGGCGGCGATTGGGAGAGTGAACGTGAAGACCGATTCACCACCGTCGTGGTCGTACGTGACTTCTCCGTCCATGAGGGCTGCGAGGCGTCGGGCAACGGTTAGGCCGAGACCCAGCGAACCCGGAACGCCGTCGATCATCCCTGACCGGTGATACGGCTCGAAGATCCCACTGCGATCTTCGAGCGGGATCGGGGATCCGTCATCGCGAACCTCGATCGCCGCTTGGGCGTCGGAGCAGGTAGCCAACATCCTGATGGTCGGGCCCCCATACCGCTTCGCATTGGTCAGCAGGTTCCGGACCACCTGTCGGACCCGCAGCGGATCGGCCACCACCGAGACCTGAGGACAGTCGGAGAGGTGGATGTCGGCAAACATCGGCTCGGTGAGCACCGACTCGATGGCCTCTCGGAGACCGACCGCGCGCTTGCGCAAGACGATGTCAACGTCACCTGACCGGGCGACAAGGAGGTCTTCCACGAGGTTGGCAACTTCAGCCGAGCTATCCGCCACCATCCCGATGAACTCTTCTCGCTCAGCCTGAGTGAAATCGGCCCAGTGATCTCTGAGTTCACTGGTCAAGCCGACCACCGTCGTCACCGGCGTCCGCAGCTCGTGACTGACGGTGGCGAGGAACTGGTCCTTCGAAGCCAGCAGCGATTGGAGTCTGGACCGCGCCTGCCTCGATTGTGAGCGGAGGTAGTTGAGCAGCCACCCGATGATCACGTAGGCAGCCACGAGGCTGAACGCCATCACCATCCGGTCGGCGGAGCTGGTTCCATCCGGGTGCCACAGGTAGCCGGCAATGCCGAGCGTCAGGACTCCCGCTACGTCGAGAAGGACTGCGCGATCGTGGGCGAGGGCTGCGGCCACGATCGCCATTATCAGCAACCCGATCAACGGGTTGCCGGGCAGGTCGTTCGGACTGATCGACACATAGACCAGGAGCGCAACGACGCCGAAACCGATCTGGAC
>JABDIW010000457.1 GCA_013003515.1 Acidimicrobiia bacterium | reverse complement strand
CGCCCTTGACCCGTACCTCGGTGGGGAGGCCGCCAGGGTAGGACGACGATGCCAGCAGGAACTTGCGGGTGTTGAGGATCCGGCGCTGGACCTCCTCGAAGCCGAGGTTCTCGACGACCCACTTGAGCCGGGCCCGCAGCTTGTTGTCTCGGTTGCCGGTCTGCTCGAAGATGCGGAGGATCGCCTCGATGGTCGGGAGCAGCTCCTCCTTCGGGGTGAAGTCCTCGAGGGCCATCGCCGGGAACGGCGTGGTGCCGAGGCCACCGGCGATGAAGACGCGGAAGCCGGCCTCGACGGTCCCGTCGTCGAGCGTGCGGGTCGTCGCGATCACACCGGCGTCGTTGAACATCGCCTGGCCGCAGTCGGTCTCGCAGCCCGAGAAGTTGATCTTGAACTTCCGGGGGAGTCGCTGACCCAGGGGGTTGCGCACGAAGTGTTGGTAGGCCGCCTCGGCCCACGGTGTGATGTCGAGGTTCTCGTGGGGGCAGGCGCCCGCGAGGTGGCAGCCCTGCACGTTGCGCACGGTATCGCCGCAGGCCTCGCGGGTCGTGAGGCCGACCGACGCCAGGTGCTGCATCACGTCGGGGATCTGGTCGAGCTGCACATAGTGGAACTGGAGGTTCTGCCGCGTCGTGATGTGGGCCCAGCCGCGGCTGTAGCGCTCCACCAGGTTGGCGATCATGTCGAACTGCTCGGGCGTCATGGAGCCATACGGAACCTTGACCCGCACCATCTGGTTCGTCCCGCCCTGGCGCTGGCCGTAGATGCCGTTGGTGAGCCGGAAGACGCGGAACACGTCTTCGCTCACCTCACCGGTCTGGTAGCCCGCGAGCACCTCGCGGAACTTGTCGATGTCGGCCTGGATGTCCGGGTCGATGTCGGCGGTTTCGATGGACGGATCGAGGATCGTCATCGGACGGGTCCTTCCTGGGTGAGTTCGGAGACGGTGGGCAGATCGAGAACGGAGTGGGCGGCGACTCCGCCGACCACCAGGGTCGACGGATTGACGACGGTGAGATCGGGAAGCTCGGCGAGGGTCGAACGCTGCACGTCCTGCTCGGCCGTGGTGGCCGAACGCACGGCGGCGACGGGAGTCGCGGGGTCCATGCCACCGGCGATGAGCCGCTCGCTGATCTGCGTGGTGCGACTTGCGCCCATGAGTACGACCAGGG
>JABDIW010000131.1 GCA_013003515.1 Acidimicrobiia bacterium | reverse complement strand
TCGAGTCGGTGTCAGGTCTCCGCCTCACCGACACCCTCGGCACCATGGAGATCATCTACAACCGGTTCACCGTCGAGTACCCCGACGACGACACCTGGGTTCTCCGCGGTGGATCGGGGCGTGTGCTGCTGTGGGGTTCACCGGTCGACGAAAGGGTCGGGTCGATCAACTCTCCGAATTCCTGCGATCAGGGGTACGGCTGAGGCTCAGCGCTCCAACGCAGCCTGGCATCGTTCGAGGACTTCGAGCACCCTCAGACCCTCTTCGCCATCGGTCCGCGGCGTCGACCGCGTGACGACGCACTCCAGGAAGTGGGCGCACTCGACTCGTAGCGGCTCCTCGCTGTCGTCGTAGTCCACTGGTTGTGCATCGGCTCGAGACGGCACCGGCATCCCTTCGTGCCAGTCGATCCGATGCGGATAGAGCAGCAATTTGTGCCCCGGCGACGTGTCCTCGAACACGGCCATGGCCTCCGAACCGACCACGACCAACCGCTGCTCCTTGAACGGATGGAGCCAAGACACGAACACATGACCTTTGACACCGGAGGGAAATGCGAGTTCGCTCGTCGTCACGTCTGCCACATCGTGATTGAGATAGGCACCGCCCTGGGACCCGACGTGAGTGGGAGTCTCCCCGACCAACCCCAGGACCACCGAGAAATCGTGGGGAGCGAACGACCAGAGGATGTTCTCCTCAGAGCGGAAGCGGCCCAGGTTGAGACGATGGCTGTAGATGTACTGGAGCCGGCCGAGGTCCCCCTTGGTCACGAGCTCTTCGAGGCGAAGCACCGCAGGGTGGTACCAGAGAAGGTGGCCCACCATCAGGATGCGACTCGACTCCGCGGCGAGATCGACGAGATCCCGCCCCGCAGCGGCCGACAGTGCCAGAGGCTTCTCGACGAAGACGTCCTTCCCGGCCTCGAGCGCCCGCCTCACCATGCTCTCGTGCTCGACAGCGGGCGAGGCGATGGCCACCGCATCGATCGACTCATCGGCGAGCAACCGGTCATAGGACGAGAGTGCTTCCGCCTCGGGGTGCAGCGTCGCCATTTCCGCCAGCGTCTCGTCCCGGGAATCACAGATCGCGGCGAGCGCGCCAAGGCTCGAGAAGTTGCGTGCCAGGTTCTTACCCCAGTAGCCAACACCGACCAAGCCGACGCGAGGGACCGAATCGCTCACAGCCGCTCACCGATGCCCGGTGCTACCACGCCACGGGTGTCGAGGAAGTGAGGGGCCGCCGCTGCAATGGCGTCCACGTCGAATTCCGGGTGGAGCGTCAGCAACACCCCGATATCGGCATCAGCAGCGGCATCGGGCGAATACGGCAGCGAGGGCACGATCTCTCCCGCGATCTCGACCTTGTCGACATACGGATCGACATACGAGACGTCCGCTCCCAATGCAAGCAACCGCTCGACTACGAACACCGCCGGCGACTCGCGGGTGTCCCCAACGCCACCCTTGTAGGCCACACCGAACACAACGACCCGGGCGCCCCTCACGGACCTACCGGCGTCGTTGAGGAGACCGGTGATTCGCTCCACCACGTATGCCGGCATCCGGTTGTTGATGTCCTGGGCCAGCTCGACCAGTCGGAACTGATAACCGAGCTGGCGGACCTTGTAGGAGAGGTATCCAGGGTCTATCGGGATGCAGTGCCCACCGACGCCCGGGCCCGGCGTGAAGGCCTGGAAGCCGAAGGGCTTCGTCGCCGCACCGCGAATGACGTCCCAGATGTCCACCCCCAGATCACGACAGAAGATGGCGAGTTCGTTGACGAGGGCGATGTTCACGTGCCGGTAGGTGTTCTCGAGCAGCTTGGCCATCTCGGCCTCCCTGGTGCCGCTCAGGGGGACGACCTCGTCACAGATCATCGAATACAGCTCGACGGCAGCGTCGGTCGATCGGTCATCGATGCCGGCCACCAGCTTCGGCGTGTTCCGCAACCCCCAGGTCTCGTTGCCAGGATCGATGCGCTCCGGGGAGTAGGCGAGGGTGAAATCGATGTCGGCACTCAGACCGGATCCGGTCTCGAGAAGAGGACGCAGTTCCTCCTCGGTGGTGCCGGGATAGGTGGTCGACTCCAGAACGACGAGTTGCCCCGGCTCGAGCACCGACGCCAGCTCTCCCGCAGCGGCGCGAACCGCTGACAGATCGGGCAGGTGATCGCGAAGGGGGGTTGGCACGGCGATGATCACTGCGGCGGCCTGACCCAAGGATTCGGGATCCGTACCGGCGACGAAGCCTGCCGCCAATGCCTCCGCAACATCTGCATCGGAGATGTCCTCGACGTAGCTGACCCCGGCCGTGAGCGAAGCGACCTTTGCCCCGTCGACATCGAAGCCGTAGACGCGGAGACCCGCTCGAGCCGCTTCAACGACGAGGGGCAGCCCGACATACCCCAGACCCATCACGGCGAGGTCGAACTTGCTGTTCATCCGATCATCTTATGTCGCCGGGATGGGGTCGCCGCAGATCCCCGGGAGCTGCGGCTATCGGGCAACGGCATCGCGGGTTCGATTGGAGGCCATGCGAGGCATCAGCAGATAGCCGGTGACTGCCGCAGCGATCACCGCCCAGCCGCCGACTCGCAGCCCCCACGAGTCGGTGACCGAGGCGATGCCACCAACCGACGCCAGGACCATGAACAGCCCGGCGATGCCCGTCACCCTGGCGTGGTCCCATCCGTCGAGGAGCAGTCGCTGGTAGGTGTGATCGCGATGCGCCGAGGTCAACGACTCACCCTGCACCCGTCGTCTGAGGAGCGTCGTCACCGTGTCGGCCACGTACACCAGCAGCGGAGCTGCCATCGCTTCGACAGGAGCCCCATGAACGGTTGCCACCACCGCTACGGCCGACAGCCAGGCTCCCGAGAAGTAGGAGCCGACGTCGCCGAGAAAGACCCTGGCCCGGGGGAAGTTCCACGGCAGGAACGCAACGGCTGCAGCGGCGGTCACGGCGCCCGCAACGGTCACCGAATCAAGGTCCTCGACCACCCCGACGACACACCATGCACCGCCGGCGATGAGGAGCTGCACCCCGGATATGCCGTTGATGCCGTCCATGAAGTTGAAGGCGTTGATGAAGCCGACGGCTCCGAGAAAGACAACGGCACCGAACGCAACCTGCCAGTACCACGCCCAGGTGAGGTCAGCCAGCAGAAAAGGCACAGCCACACCAACGATCACGACCTGGCCGGCGAGGCGGACCCGTGCCGAGAGCCCCGAGATGTCGTCCGCCAATCCGATGAGACCCGCCGCAACGCCAAGACCGATGACGATCGCAGAGTCTCCGCCCGCAACGACATAGCCGACGCTGACGCCGACCATGACCGCAAGGCCACCACCGCGTGGAGTCGGTACCTCGTGACTGGACCGGCTGCCGGGAATGTCCAGGACTCCGCGGCGACGAAGCCACGGCACCAGGAGGGCGAGGACCGCCGATACGACGACGGCCGTGACGACGGCCCCCAGGACGGGAGACATCAAATCTCGACGGTGGCCGGGACCGGAGCCTCGAACGCAGCGCCGGTAACGAGCTTCCAGGTCAGCTCGCGCATCAGGTCCGGATCAGAGATGCCGCTGAGCACGGCAATCTCATCGGACCCCATCGGCTCCACCGGATAGCTCGTGATGAGCGGGTGGGGACGACGCAAGGGCTCCTCGGCGGGAGCCGACAGGACTTCGTGGAGCTTCTCTCCCGGGCGCAGCCCGGTGAACTCCATCGGGATCTCGACCCCCGGGCGCATCTCGAGAGCGAGCTGCCGGGCCAGGTCGACGATCCTCACCGGAGTCCCCATGTCGAGGACAAGGACCTCACCGTCGCTACCGATGCTCCCCGCTTGGATGACCAGCTGAGCAGCTTCCTCGATCGTCATGAAATAGCGCGTGACCTCCGGGTGAGTGATGGTGAGCGGTCCACCCTCCTCGATCTGCTTTCGCAACGTCGGTATGACGGACCCGCGGCTCCCCAACACATTGCCGAAGCGCACCGACATGAAGACCTTGGCGTTCCGAGCTGCGTATGACGCCGTCACCATCTCGGCAAGGCGCTTGGATGCGCCAAGCATGCTCGTGGGATCTGCAGCCTTGTCGGTCGAGACATTCACGACACGATCGACGCCCGCCTCGAGCGCTGCCTGGAGGACGTTCCGGGTTCCGAACACATTCGTCTTCACAGCTTCCACCGGGAACCGTTCCAGCATGGTCAGGTGCTTGAGGGCCGCAGCGTGGAACACAACGTCGGGCCGCCGCTCGCTGAACACGCGGCGAAGCGCGTCCAGGTCGCGGATATCGGCGAGGACGAGATTCGGGCTGTCGAGCAGCGCTCTACCTTCGAGCTCGAGTTGCAGGCTGTGAAGGGCGGTCTCGTCGCGATCGAGCATCATCAGCTCGGATGGCTCGTACTTGGCGATCATCCGGGTGAGGACTGAGCCGATGGAGCCTCCAGCACCGGTCACAAGAACCCGCTTGCCTGTGAGGTAGCCGGCGATCGACTCGACATCCGTCTCGACCTCGGGTCGACCCAGGAAGTCGGCAAGAGCGAAGTCGCGAATGTCGCCAACGCGCACGTTGCCTTCGGTGAGCACATCGGCGACCGGCGGGAGGATCCGAACCAGCAAACCGGCCTTCTGTGCGATCTCGGCGACCTCGTTCACATCGGACGGCGACGCCGAGGGGATGGCGACGATCAGCATGTCCGCGCGGAATCTGCGAGCAGCCTCGGCTATCGATGCCCTGGTTCCGACGACCCTGAGGCCCTGGACCTCGAGCCGATCCTTGGTGATGTCGTCGTCGAGGACGGCGACAGGCTGGACGTCCGAACCTGGGGCCTCCATGAGGACCCGGGCCACCTGACTTCCCGCATCACCAGCACCAAAGATGAGGCCGCGGTGCTCTCTGGGGTGATGCGACAGCCGGCGCACCTGCCGGAGCAGGCGCAACGTGTACCGGAGCCCGAGGCCGAGGACTACCTGGTACGCCGCTGCCGCAAAGACTGCGCTCGAAGGAACGAGATTCGGTTGCGCAGCAGCCAGGTTGACGACGACGAGAACACCGGTCGTGACAGCGACGACACCGACGAAGGCCCCCGTCTCCTCGAACGAAGCGAAACGGAAACGGCCCAGGTACATGCCACTGGCATACCCCACCGAGAGATGAGTGACGGCAGCGACGAGGCCGAGCACGAGAAGGCTGGCAATGTTGACCCTGTCCCAGACGAACGCGTGGCGTGCAAAGACGGCGATGGTGAGCACCGTCACCCAGAACACGGCGTCGGCCGCGGCGACGAGAAACACGGGGATGCGAAGCGGCGCGTCGATTTTGCGTTTGAGCATCATGTCGGGCACGGATCGATTGGGTCGGCCCTGAAACCCCTCACAGGCTATATCATCGCCACGAACCGGAGGCGGATTGAGCGGTAGAAGCGACCGTTACCGGCCGCCAGACCCCCTCTGGATCCGGTTCCTCACCATACTGCCCGACAAGCAGGGATCTCACAAACCTCATGAAGCGTTTCGCCGAATACCTCGCGGTCTTTGCCGTCGCCGCGCTCGCGTTCGCAATCACGTCCGTCGTGTGGTCGGGCCTGACGTCGGCCCTGATCGCCGCCGCCACCTCAGCCGGCATCGCCGTAGCCATCTGGTGGTGGTTCGTCATCAGACGCCGAGATGCAGCCGCGGATCTCGGAGTGCCGTCGTTGGGATCCATCCCCGACCACGGCGACACTGGTCCAGCGCCCGCACTCTCCATCGGATCGGTGGATGGCGGATACGGACCCATCGCCGATGCCGTCGCCCAGCTGCCAGATGTCCAGGTGTTGCTCGTCACCAGCCCTGCCCCGGGCCAAGGGGCGACCACGGTCGCCCTCAACCTCGCCATCGCATCGAGCCGGGCCGGACGCCGGGTCCTGCTCGTCGATGCCGATCGCATCGCCAGCACCCTGTCACGGTTCAATGGCACAGGCACCACACCCGGTCTGTACGACATCGCAGCGGGCACGGCCGGCCTGGAGGATGCGGCACGGATGTGGAATCTCGGCGGTGACACCCGGCTGCCGATGATCCCCATCGGTTCCGATGCCGGCGAGGTCGCCGACCTCGCATCTCCCCATCTCGCCGGTGTGGTCGACCGGGTCGGCGAACGAGCCGATCTGATCATCATCGATGCACCCTCGGCGACCTTCGATGGCATCCCCCGGGAGCTGGCGGCCCATGCCGATGGGACGTTGCTCGTCGTTCCACCCACCGGCTCTCGAGACGCGGCGACACGCGCCCGCGACACCCTCGACGAGATCGGCGCACCGGTCGTCGGCTACGTCGTCAACAGGGGAAGGCCGGCCTCCGGCCCTACAGGGTGGAGGTTGTTCCGCCGGTTCACAGCCACCGCGGTCCTCCTCATGGTGGCCTACACGGCCTGGACCGGGGTGTCGATCTGGACCAAGTGGCTGGGAGTGGAGAGAGCCGAAGTCGATACGCGGGCCGCCCGTGTCGACCTGGCTGCGACCGCGCCGGACACGGATGCCGCGCCCGACGGCTCCATCGACATCGACCAGCTGGCACCGGCGATCGCCGACTCCGTTGACCCTTCGGGACCTGTCGACACCGCTTCGTTCGAAACGTTCCTCATCCTCGGAAGCGACAGCGATACACCTGACGTCGTGACGGGCCGAGCCGACGTCATCATCCTGGTTCTCCTCCCCACCGATGGCTCATCGCCAGGGATGGTCTCTCTACCCAGAGACCTGTTTCTGCCCAATGCCTGTACCAACGGTTACACCCGCATCAACGCCGGGCTACGCGGCTGCGGCTCGACCGCCACCGGGTTGGAGCTCATGTCCATCAACGTCGAGGACTTCACGGGGATCGAAGTCGATCACGTTGCACTGTTCGACTTCGAGGGTTTCGAGAACATCATCGACGCCGTCGGGGGTATCGAGATCTGCGTCTCGAATCCCGTGCGCAGCGGGAAGACGAGCCTCGGTTTGAGCCTGCCCGCCGGCTGCGGCGTATACGACGGCGAGACCACTCTCAAGTGGGTCCGTTCCCGCCAGACACAGGAGCTCGTCGATGGCACGTGGCGGTCCATGCAAGGAGTCAACGACCTCACCCGGAACACGCGACAGCAGGACGTCATCATCCAGATGTTCTCCAAGATGCAGCAGATGCGAAACCCCGCACAACTCGCTGCCGTCGTCGGAGAGCTCTCTGAGGCCTTCACGCTGGATGAATCCATCGGCATCGGTGAAGCCGTCAGTCTGGCGTGGAGCATGCGCGAACTGGGAGCCGGTGACTTCACCAGGTTCGCGATCCCCGTCACCGGCCACATCACGACCACTGGCGCAAACGTGTTGCTCCCGACCGAGCCATTCGACGCTCTCGTGGCGCAACACTTCCCCGGGTTCCAGACGACGGCCGCCACCCAGTGACTCAACGAACTCCTCCCGGACCACAGGTGCACAACCCACGGGTACCAGGCGGGTACCCCAACCGGTCTCCGATGCTGGTTGGGCTGATCCTGGCCATCGTGCTCATCGCGATCAGCTTCGGGTTGTTCCAGCTGCTGAGGACGCCGGCCACCGACACCTCTGCGCAGCCCGACCCGAGCACGACCATCGCCGGATCGTCCACGACGTCGGTGCCGGCGACGACAAGCACCTCGACCACGAGCACGACGATCGCCGTCGATCCTTTCCCACCCGTCGGCAATCCTCTTGACCTCTCGGAGCTGGCACTGGTCGCCGATGGCATCGGGCCCATCGCCTTCGGAACCCCGGAGGCGGTCGCCGCCGGGCAATTGATCTCCACCTTTGGGGACCCCGACGAGGACACGGGCGACATCATCTCGACGGGCGAGTACGGGGCCTGTCCCGGTGACGAGGTTCGTGTCTTGAGGTGGGGCCCGCTCGCCATCGTTCTCCGGGCAGGCTTGTTCGTCGGCTACCGCACGGACCTCACCTACGGCGGGGTCGCCGACGCACCGTCGACGTTGCTGTCGACCTTGTCGGGGCTCAGGCTGGGCGACTCGATCGAGCGTCTCGAAGAGATCTACAACAGCGAGTCGTTGAGCGTGGACTTCGAGGTCGACGATGACCTCACCGAGGTCTTTCGACTGACCAGGATCGCCGACGGGAGACTTCTGCTCTACGGCCCGATCAGCGGGACGACACCGACCGAGCGCGTCCTTGGCATCTACGCACCCGACGCCTGCAACCGCTGATCCCTCAACCGGGAAGCGGCGTCTCGCCGCCCCCAGGCTCGCCACGATCCCAAGGGCGGTACGCCACGAGCGCGGCGCCGGCGAGGACCGCGGCCGACAGCACCGAGGCGAGCACCACGGCACCGGTGTGGGACGACGACAGAAGCACTTGAGACACTCCAAGGGCGAGGGCGGCGACCACCCCGAGGCCGATCATCGGGGCCATCATCGCCCGGACGGACTCCCTGACGAACGCCGCCGAGCTGGCGGGCCAGGCTTCGTTGTCGAGCCCGAGGAAGGCCGGACGCGCCAAAGCGTCGGTCGTGCCGGCGGTGATGCCCCCGGTGACGAATCCAGCAACACCCGCTCCCAGCACGAGCCGGAATGCAGAGATCGAGACGATCCCATCCTCGATGGAGCCTCCGAGCCCGACAGAGGCTCGCATCACCGCGTACAGCACGATCGCCGCCATCACTGCTGCGGTGGGGAGCAGGTACTTCAAGGGAAAGCGAGGCGCCGAGGGGGATGTCATTCGACCGAGGACGTACGTCGTTGCTCCCACCAAAGCTCCGCCGGCAAGCCCGGCGACGATGAGTGCAAGGTAGAACGAACCATTGGTGATCTACAACACAGGACGGGCATTGGTCGTGGACAGGTCGGTCACAACGAGGTCGACCGAACCGAGGGCTCGGATCCCGATGATGAATGCGGTGATGGCGACAGCGACAACGGCGCCGGTGACGGCGCCGGCCACTGAGACTGCGAGACGATTGCGGCTCATCGAAGCGGCATGTTAGGTCGAGGCGTCACAATGCACGGAACGTGGCCAGGAGCACCACGAACACGGCGATCGCTCCGATGACACCGAACGTGAAGAAGCCACGATGGAGGTTGATGTCGTACCGCAGGTGCATGAAGTACCCGACGACGATGGCGAACTTCATCACCATGAACACGGTCAACCCGCCAACGAACAGCCATGAGGGCATGTCGATGTAGGCGATGGCCACCTCGACGGCGGTGATGACCGCCAGCAGGACGAAGATCTGCCAGTAGGCCTTCTGGGTGGGGTGATGGGGGGCGTGGGCGGCTTCGGCCATGGTCACACCTGCATGAGGTAGATGACGGTGAAGATGACGATCCACACGATATCCACGAAGTGCCAATACAGGCCGACGAGCTCCACGTTGAGACCGCGGTCCTCGTAGAGCCGGCCGTTCAGAGACAGTACGTACATCGTCGACAGCATGAGGACGCCGACCAGGACGTGGGCACCGTGGAAACCGGTCAGCATGTAGAACGAAGAGGCGAACGGGCTCGTCGTGAAGGTGAGCCCTTCGTGGACGAACTCGGTGAACTCGAAGATCTGACCGGCCAGGAACACCGACCCGAGAAGAGCCGTTGCCCCGATCCACACCCGCGCCTGACGCATGTCCTTGCGCTCGAATGCGGCGTGTGCCAGCACCATCGTCAGCGACGACATCAGCAAGATGAACGAGCTTGCCGACGTGAACGGGACGTTGAAGAGCTCCGCGGTCGGACCGTCACCGGTGGTGTTCCGGTACAGGAGGAAGGTCGAGATCATGGCGCCGAAGAACATGCACTCGGATCCGAGGAACACCCACATCGCCGCCTTGCGAATGGGTCGAACGTCGTGGTGGTCGGCGTCGTGGGCCACGCCGTCGTGCGGCGCGTCAACGGAAGCGGTGACGTCGGTCACTGGTCCTCCTTCGTGACGGGTTCGACTGCCCAACCGAACAGACCGAGAAGCATGGTGACTGCGCCAACTCCCACGGCGATCCAGCCCCACGGCGTGTACGTGAGACCGAATGCACTGACCGTCATGCCCACGGCGGTCAACGCCGGGTAGTACGAGGGCGACGGCATGTGGATCTCGCCGTGGCCGTCATCGTCGCCGCCGGTCGTGGTCTCGTCCACGGCGAGAGCACCGCCCGACACGGCTGGCATCGGGACCAGCCGGCCCTCCTCGTCTTCCGTGTACTTGCGGTGCCAGAAGTCGTCGACCGACCGCACCACCGGGACCTCGTCGAAGTTGTGCTCCGGCGGAGGCGACGGAATCGACCACTCGAGGGTACGCCCGTCCCACGGGTCGGGCCCGGCAACGTCACCTTTCCGCTTCGACCATATGAGGTTGACGATGAACACCAGCACGGACACCGCGATCGTGAAGGCCCCGAGAGTGGCGATGAAGTTCCAGAACTCGAAGCCGAGCCCCTCCGGGTAGGTGTAGATGCGACGAGGCATGCCGTTGAGCCCGAGCAGGTGCATGGGAGCGAAGGTCAGGTTGAACCCGAGCATCATCAACCAGAAGTGCCACTTGCCCACGGTCTCGTTGAGCATGCGACCGGTCCACTTGGGGAACCAGTAATACACGCCGGACATGTACCCGAAGATGGCGCCGCCGAACAGCACGTAGTGGAAGTGGGCGACCACGTAGTAGCTGTCGTGTTGCTGGGTGTCGGAAGGGGCGATGGAGTGCGTGACTCCTGACAACCCGCCGATGACGAACATCGCCACGAACCCGAGCGAGAACAGCATCGGCGTATTGAGTCGCAGTGACCCTCCCCACGTAGTGCCAATCCAGTTGAAGATCTTGATACCGGTTGGCACGGCGATGAACATCGTCGACAAGGCGAACCCTGCCTCGGCGAGTGGCCCCATTCCGGCCGTGAACATGTGATGCGACCACACACCGAACCCGAGGAAGGCAATGGCGATGCCGGCGAACACGACGAAGGCGTAGCCGAACAGAGGCTTGCGACTGAAGGTGGGCAGGACCTCCGAGACGATGCCCATCGCAGGCAAGATCAGCACATACACCTCGGGGTGGCCGAATAACCAGAAGAGGTGCTGCCAAAGCAACGGATCACCTCCCGCTGCCGCCAGATAGAACGTCGAACCGAAGTTCCGGTCGAAGAACATCTGCCACAGACCGACTCCGACGATGGGCAGTGAGAAGATCAGCAGGAAGGCGACGATGAGGGTCATCCAGGCGAAGACCGGCATCCTCATCAGCGTCATACCCGGAGCGCGCATGGTGAACACCGTGGCGATGAAGTTGGCCGACGATGCGATCGAGGCGATACCCGCCACCTGAATGCCGAGGGCGAAGAAGTCCATGCGAACCGTCTCGGGGAGCTGGGTCGACAACGGCGCGTACCCCACCCAGGCCCCGTCGGGAGCTCCGCCGAGGATGAACGAGCTGTACATGAACAGACCGGCACCCACGAATACCCAATAGCTGAGGGCGTTGAGCCGGGGGAAGGCGACGTCGCGAGCGCCGAGCATGATCGGCAGGAAGTAGTTGGAGAAGGCGGCCGCGATGGGCATCACCACCATGAACACCATGGTCAGGCCGTGCATTGTGAACAGCTGGTTGTAGGCGTCGGCAGAGAGCACTTCGGCGTTGGGCGAGGCGAGCTGGAGACGCAGCAACAACGCCTCGAGGCCGCCGACGACGAAGAACACGAGCGCAGTGATCCCGTACATGATGCCGATGCGCTTGTGGTCGACGGTTGTGATCCACGACCACAGGCCCGTAGGCCCGTGCGGCTCGGTTGCGGTGAGCTCTGGTGTGGTTACCGCCACGTCATGTCCTCCAGCTGTCCTTGTTCACGCCATCACTCCCAGCTCTTCAACAGGGCGATGAGACCGTCGATCTGGGTGCCGTCGAGCCCGAAGTCCGGCATCCCCAGCACCCGCCCGTTGGCGATGTCGTTGCGGTCGGGGTCCATCGGTTTGAGATCCGACGGGTTGTCGAGCCACTGCGCCATGAGGTCGTCGGTGATCTCGTACTTGGCGCCGGCGAACACTCCCCGACCCCAGAAGTGGCCGAGGTTGGGCGCCAGACTCACTCCGATGGTCTCCACGGTGCCGTCCGGCTGCTGCACGGTGGCCTGATGACAGGCTGTGCACACGGACTGGAACGTCTCCCACCCTTCGAGTTCGGGGCCCGAGGTCGGGACGACGACCGGTTCGAGCTGTTCGGCTACCCAGGCGTCGAACTCGGCCTGCGTGTCCACGTCCACTTTGAAGCGCATGTCGGCGTGTGCCAGCCAGCAGTACTCGGCGCACTGCCCGGGGAGGGGATCATCCGATGGCGTCGGGTCGTCGGCGATCAGCGTGAGGTTCGATGTGTTGCCGGGAACGAGGTCACGTTTGCCATTGAGTGCCGGGACCCAGAAGGAGTGGATCACATCCGCAGAGGTCATGATCAGGTTGACCTTCACGTCTTCGGGGATGTGAAGAACCGACGCCGTCGTCAGTGGCTCTCCGGCGGCGTTCGTGTACGCCGGATAGCGGAACTCGAACCACCACTGATGGCCGATGACCTCGACCTCGAGCACATCGGGCCCCTCGGGGATCTCTCTGACGTTGAACACGCCGGCCACGGTGGGCACGGCGATCACAGCGAGGATCACGGCCGGGATGGCGGTCCACAGCACCTCGAGGCGCGTGTTCCCGTGGATCTGCTTGGGACGGAAGTCCTCGTCGGGGCGTTCCCGGAACTTCCTGATGGCGTAGAGAAGGGCGACCTCGACGAGAACGAAGACGACGACGGAGATCCAGAAGACGAGGAGCCACAGGTTGTCGATGTCCCTGGCGATGGGCCCCTTGGGGTCGAGGGCCGATTGGTCACCGGAGCCCGAGCAGGAAGCGAGGGCGAGCCCGAGAGTCGCAAACAGCAGGACGAGACGGCGGCGCATCATCTGGCTTCGCTTGACCACGCGTGGGGACTCCTCCGGTACCTGCGAGGCGGCATGCTACCGACCACGTCCGCTTCGCCAAACTCCTGCGGCCGGGACCGAACGACTCGCTGCCAGAATGCACGCTCACTCCCTGGAGCAAAACGTGCCAGTCGAACTGTGGGCCCTCGTGGTCGCTCTCGTGGTCACGACCGTGGCTTCCTCGGTGCAGGGCATCGTCGGCATCGGCTTCGCGGTCCTCTCCGTTCCGATCCTTTCTCTCGTAGACCCTGATCTGGCGCCGGTACCTCAGCTGCTGGTGACTGCACCCATGGCCGTCTGGATGGCCTGGCACGAGCGTTCCCACATCGACCTCAGTGGCGTGGGTTTGATCGTTGCCGGCCGAGCTGCGGGTGCCGGGATCGGGCTGGCACTCCTCAAGGTATCGAACGACTCCACACTCGACCTGTTGATGGCCGGCATCGTCCTTGTCGCAGTCGTCATCTTCGGATTCGGGATCAAGGTTTCCCGCACGCCAGCCACCAAGGCTGCCGCCGGCACGCTGTCGGGGGTGGCAGCACTCGTCGCCTCGATCGGCGGACCTGCGCTTGCACTGCTCTACCAGGACGAGAGAGGCCCGGTCATTCGAGCAACCCTGGCGACGATCTTCTCGATCGGGATCGCCATCACCATCACCGCGCGCACCCTTGCAGGAGAGATCACCGCCGCTGACCTGAGGATCGGGCTTGTCATGTTCCCCGGCCTCGTGGCTGGTCTCGCCATAGCCAGGGTGTTCAGGCACCGGTTCGAGGGAGCACACATGAGGACCGCGATCCTCGTCATATCGACTCTGGCCGCGGTGGGACTGATCGTCAGAGGGCTGACGTGAGGCGCAGCGACTCGAGCTCGTCCACTTCCTGGGTTCCGAACTGGTCGGTCACCTGACCGACGGCATCGAGGAGCTCCCCGACGGCCCATACGAGCACGACGGCGAGGACAAGCATGACCACGGCCGTGGCCACCCACCGGATGTAGTAGCGGAGACGTTGTTCCGGGTCCTGCCAATAGGCGAGGAAAGACCGGCGTTGGTGAGTGGACGGCACCGGGACCGCTGCCTCGTCCGCCTCGGCGATGACATCTGACATCGCCACCTGCTCCGTCTCGAGGTCGCCTATCCGCTCGGCGCCGGGAGCCGCCTCATCTACCGGGCTCGTGGCAGCGGACCCGGTCTCGACCGGAGGCTTCGTCTCCTCGGGCGTCACCGCCTCGGCCTCGCCCACGTCTGGCTCTGTCTCGGGCTCCACCACCACTTCGAGTTCAGGTCCGGATTCCACCACAACCACGGGATCGGGCTCGGACTCCGGTTCCGCCACCAACACGGGATCGGGCTCGGGCTCCACCGCCACCACCGGCTCGGGCTCCGACTCCACCACCGGTTCGGGCGTCGGCGTCGGCGTCGGCGTCGGCGTCGGCTCCGGCTCCGGGGCGAGCGCAACCAGCTCATCGATGTCCGTCTCGAGG
>JABDIW010000196.1 GCA_013003515.1 Acidimicrobiia bacterium | reverse complement strand
GGGTGAGTGCCCGAGCGTGGATCGCGATTGCGGCGGCGAGCCTCGGTTGGGGCACGGCCGGTGTCGCCACGCGTGCAGCTCTCGAGGAAGGCGTCGACCCGTACGCCATCGCCACCCTGCGCTCGGTGATGGCGGGCCTTGCCATCGGCGCCTACCTGATGTGGCGCAAGAACCGACGGCGCCCGTCGCGAGAGGCATGGTCGGTGGGAGCGGTGATGGGCGTCACCAACCTCGCAGTGCCGTTCATCCTGTTCACGCTGGCCTACCAGTACGCCTCGGCGGGATTTGTCGGGCTGCTCGCTGCGTTGATTCCGCTTGGCACGGCGATCTGGGCCCACTACCTACTCGACGACGAACCGTTCCACGGACGAACGCTGGCGGCGATGACCATTGCCCTCGCCGGTGTGGCGCTTCTCGTACTCATCGGCGACTCGGGTATCGGTGAGGCGGGTCAACCCGTGACGGCATTCGCCCTCGGACTGGGCGCTGTGGCGTCCGCAGCGTTCGGCGGGGTGTGGGCCAAACGACATCGGGAGCTGTATCAGCCCATCGAGCTGGTCGGCATGCAGTTCGCCACCGGAGGTGTCCTGATGGTCGCAGCGATGCTGATCATCGAGGGGATACCATCGGGAATCGGCACCGTCGGGTGGTTGCTGCTCGCCTACATGGCTGCGTTCGGCAGCTTCATGCCGTTCCTGCTGTTCTACTGGCTCCTCCAGCACGTGTCGGCCACCCGGGCCTCCCTCGTGGGCTACGTGGTGCCGCTGGTAGCCCTCATCACCGGCATCATCGTGCTCGACGAGCGGCTGGAACTCGGCATCGTCGTCGGCGGTGGTCTCATCTTCATCGGCGTGGTCCTCACCGACCGGACTCAGCGGCGGCTGGTGCGGGCCTGAGAGCCCCGGTTGACGACACGCGGTAGCCCGCCCACAGCAATAGCGCTCCCAGCAGCAGGAACAGCGCCAACGAGGTCGACTCACCCAGTGCCGTGAGAGTGCCCCCGAGAGCCGGGGCCACGATCCCGGCGATGATCAGGCCGTTGCCGCGGGCAACGTGGGGTCGTTCCCGCCACGTTCGGGCGATCGACCGCAGCGACAACCCGATGATGACGAGCGACGACACACCTCCGGAGACTGCGGCGAACACCCGGGGCCCGGGCAGGGTGGCGCCGTCGAAGTCGAACGTCCACGCAAACAACTCCGAGCCGTCGGGGACACCCGACGGGGGTACTTCACCCACGAAGGCGGCGGCCATCGTGACGACGAGGCCGACGCCGATGAGAGCAAGGGCGCCTCGCTCGACAACCCGCCCCCACCTCGTTCCGCCTGCCAGGTACACCGAGCCCACCGCCAGGAGCGGGATGTTGGCGATGGCACCGAAGAAGTAGAAGAACCGGAAGATGGGGCCCTGCCACTCGAACGCCAGGCCCAGAGCCAGAGCCCACGACCCGGCCGAGTATGCAGCCATCCCCAGCCTCCACATCCGGGCGTGGTCGCGGGGACGCTCCCGATGCGAGCCTCCGAGCTCGGAGGCGAACACCATGGCGACGATCGCGGCTGTGACCGCAAGAGCGAGATCCATGAGCGGTGACGCTACCCGGGCGCGTATCGCCGTCCGATCCGTAGCATCGTGCTCATGAGCGACACCGACAGGGATCTGGATTCGGCTGCGGCCGACAAGCCCATGGCTCGCCGGGTGGGCCGTGTGCTCCTCGGCAGCAGCCTGGTAGCCGTCGGCGTCCCGATGCTGGTGCTCCCCGGTCCGGGGCTGCTGTCGATCGCCGCAGGCGTGAGCCTCGTCGCCTCAGAGGTCCCCTCTGTCCAGGCAGGCGTCGACCGGCTCACCCGCCGCATCCGCAGCTAGCGTTCGCCGTCGTGGACATCATCCGCACCAGCTCCCTCGGCCACGCCTATGGCGACACAGTTGCGTTACGCGGCCTCGACCTCAGCATCCCGGGAGGGATCAATGGGCTCGTCGGCGCCAATGGAGCAGGGAAGACGACCCTGATGAAGATCCTCCTCGGCATCCTCGACCCGACGGCCGGCAACGCCGAGGTGCTCGGTGACCGGGTCGACCTGGAGAAGGCCACCGTCCGGTCCAAGGTCGGGTACATGCCAGAGGGCGACTGCCTCCCCCGCCAACAATCGGCCGCCGACTTCATCTCCTATGCCGCCGAGCTGGCGGGGATCCCGGCCACGGCGGCTCGACAGCGAGCCTCCGACGTTCTCACCCTTGTCGGTCTCGGGGAGGAGAGGTTCCGGTATCTCGGCGACTACTCCACCGGCATGAAGCAGCGAGCGAAACTGGCCCAGGCCATCGTCCACCACCCCGACCTCGTCTTCCTGGACGAGCCGACTGCCGGGCTCGACCCGGCGGGTCGCGATGAGATGCTCGACCTCATCCGCCGCATCGGCGGGTTCGGGATCAACGTCTTGACGTCGTCACATGTCCTCACCGACATCGAGCAGACGTGCGACTTCGTGGTGATGCTCGACGCCGGCACCGTGCTGAGACAGGGATCGATCACGGGGATCGTGACCCAGACCACCGTCGATGTCGAAGTCCAGGGCGCGTCGGACACCCTCGCCCAGGCACTGCGCAACGCTGGTGCCACGGTCCTCGTCGATGGGCGACGACTCGAAGTCGCCTTCGACCAGGGGGATCCGTTCGACTTGATCCGCGATCAGCTCATCGCCACGGGAACCGGCTTACGCCGAATGTCTGCGCGATCGTCGAGTCTCGAAGACGTGTACCTGGGGGGCGCATGAGCGATACGCCGCGCCCGGCCGACCCGACCGGTGTCGTTTACGACCGGGGGTATGCCCCGTACACCGGTGTCCGTCATGGCAGCCGCGCCGTCTTCTGGGCGATCGTCAAAGACGGAGTGCGGCGCGGCTTCGGGATCCGCCGCAAGTTCAGGTACAAGATCCTTCCCTGGTCGCTGGCGACGCTCATGGTTCTCCCCGCCGCCTTCTTCGTCGGGTTCGCCTTCTTCTTCTCGTCCCAGATCGACCAGGGCGCCCTCGATTTCTTCGGGCACCAGTCGTACGCGGTGTTCACGACGTCGATCGCCGTGCTGTTCGTCGCCTTCGTGACTCCCGAGCTGATCGTTCCCGATCGCGAGGAAGGGGTGCTGGCGGTGTACGCGTCGCGACCCGTCACCGCGCTCGGATACCTGAGCGCACGGGCCGCCGGGCTCGCCTTGACGGTTGGCGTGTTCCTGTTCGTGCCTCAAGTCCTGCTGTACCTGGGTCTCGGCGCAGTCGACCCTGACGGCTTCGCCGCTGCCCTCACCGGCAATCTCGACCAGGTAGCTCGGTTCACCGCGGCCAGTGCCACCTCGATGCTGGCCCTCGCCGGGCCGGCACTGCTCGTATCGCTCTTCGCAGCCCGGGTCGCCACCGGATCGGGCATCTATCTGGGGACCGTGTTCGGGCTGAGCATTGCCGGCAGCATCCTTTTCGAGGGAACCGGTCAGCGGTGGGGAGCGATCCTCAGCCCGATCGACAACGCCAACCACCTCATCGCCTGGGTGTTCGGCGGCAGAGAGACCTCGCTCCCCGAGAGGGCCGACATCGCCGGCATCGTCACCCTGCTGGTGGTCGCCGTCGTGGGTGTGGTCGCCGTCGTCTACGCGCATCGGCGCTACCGGGAGGAACTGTGACCAGCCGCGATCCCGCGTTCGTCGCCGACGCCACCGTCGAGCTCGACCAGGTGTCGAAGTGGTTCGGCCAGAAGGTGGCGGTCTCGGACGTCTCGTGCTCCTTCGGCCCGGGACTCACGGGATTGCTCGGACCCAACGGCGCAGGAAAGACCACGATGCTGCGCCTGCTCACCGGCTTGCTCAGCCCCAGCAAGGGTCGGCTATCGGTGCTTGGCCAGGACCCCCGAACGTCGCCGGCGGTGTTTGGCCAGGTTGGCCTCGTCCCCGAAGAAGACGCCACATACGGGTTCCTGTCGGGCCGCGAGTTCGTGGCCTACTCGGCGAAGCTGTCGGGCAAGGCAAACCCCAAGCTCGAGGCAGACCGAGCGCTCGATGAGGTCGGGCTCCGCGACGACGCCGACCGTGACATCGCCGGATACTCCAAGGGCATGAAGCAGCGGATCAAGGT
>JABDIW010000165.1 GCA_013003515.1 Acidimicrobiia bacterium | reverse complement strand
GGGGTGTGTCGAGCGCTGGTTGTGTGGCGCGGGCCTTGCTGCCACATACACCGACATCACCGGCGAGGGCCTACCCGACGCCGCCGCTGTCGTTGCGCGTGCCGACGAGGGAGACTCCGGCGCTCATCAGGCACTGTCGAGGTATGTGGACCAGCTGGCACGGGCCCTCGCCGGCGTCGTCAACGTCTTCGACCCCGAGGTGATCGTGCTCGGCGGGGGAGTGTCGAACATCGAGATGCTCTACGAGGCGGTGCCTGTGGCGCTCGATCGATATGTCTTCTCCGACCACATCGACACTGCCGTGCGGCGAGCCAAGCACGGGGACTCGACGGGGGTCCGGGGAGCTGCCTGGCTCTGGCCAGACGGCTGAAAGCTCAGTGGATGAGCAGAACGGGGACGGTTGCCCTTCGGACCACCTTGGTCCCGACCGAACCGAGCAGGCCCTCGAAGACGCCCTGACCGTGGGCACCGATGCAGATCAGGTCCGAACCGAGAGCCGTCGCATTCTCGAGGATGCTTGCCGCCGTGTTCTCCGATTCGATGACCTCCGCAGTCGCCGTAGCGCCCGCCTGGGTGATCGCTTCGACCATCGGTGCGGTGCGCTCGGCGAGTTTGTCCTTCAGGTACCGCTCGATCATGGCGTCGTCGCCGGGCCAGTCGCGCGGCGGCGTCGCGGAACCTGCCGGCGACACGTACTCGGCATCCCTGTCGACGTGCACCGCGGGCTGCTCGCCGTAGACGGCGCGGAGATCGGCGAGAAGGCGTCGCGGAACCTCGACGACGGTCAAGACATGGACCGTCTCGCTGCCTGCCAGTGGCACCACGTAGTCGGCGACCTGCTGGGGATCCAGCGCTCCATCTGTGGCGACGACGACCTTCACGAGTACCTCCGGGCTTGTTGGCGTTGGCTGCAGCCTATCCAGCGATGGTCAAGCCGTGTGGTCAGTTGCGATTCGACGCAATTCGGGAACCCCGAGACCGAGCCGGTTGGCATGTGCCAACGCCCGGGCGAGTCTGGCCGGCGCCGATCGGCCCCGGGTCCCGTGGTCCGGGTCTGCGAGGAAGGTGTCTCCGAGGGCCTCGATCATGCCGGCGACGTCGACTTGACGTCCGGCGAGTGCTGACTGGATCTGCAGGATCTCCTCCGAGAGAGCAGAGACCAGCCCGTTGTGCTCGGTCCACAGTGCCCCGACCGTCCCTCCGGTCTCGAGGCCCGCGATGTTGGCCACGAGTATGTAGAGGTTCTTCAGGATCAAATCGTCGGTGATGTCATCGACGTGTCTGGTTCGGAGGCCGAGGGCTGCGAGAGCCTCGGAAACGAGGTGCGCCCGGGGGCCGGCCACCGGGCTCGGGACGATCTCGGTGATGGCCGTTGTCCGCTTCTTCTCGAACCACACTGCGATCACCGTGGGTTCGACGATGTCGTGTTTCTCCCAATCGGGAGGCAGCATCTCGTTCTGGAGCAGCCCGATCCTGTCCCGCCACGCATCGGGCAGCTCCGAGAGCACTGCCTCGAGATCGGCTTCGCCAACTGCCACGAGCGCCAGGTCGGGCCGGGGAACCTCGACGGCGGTCTCCCGAATCGACAGTTCCCGGGTGACCGGCATGACCGGTCGTCCGGTTCGAAGGAACCCGTGGGCGAACACGGCTCCGAGCTGTCCGAGCCCGATGATCACGATGGGGGAGCGCATGGTCCGAGGCTAGGGAACGCGCGTCGTGGTGGGTAACCGCGGAGAGGGCGGTGCTGCGATCGATGACGTGCCCGTGGATGCGAGGATGCCGGGCATGGATGGAGTGAGCGTCGTTCTTGCCAACAACGATCGCGTGACGCTGCGGGTTGGTGACGTGTTCCTGAAGATCGACGCCGACCAATCGCGCACCGACGTCGAGGTCGAGGCGATGGCGATGGCGCCTGTCCCGACTCCGGAAGTCCTGTGGCGGAACCCGCCGGTGCTCGCGCTCTCGGCCGTTCCGGGGGAGACCCTCGGAAGTCTCGGCGGATCATCGACAGCTTCCTCCGCCGCATGGGTCGCGGTCGGTGCCGCCATCCGGAAGCTGCACGACGCCCCGCTGCCGCCGCGGCCAGGGAAGAGCCTGGACGAGTTGGCGTCCCGGCTCGCCGGCGAGTGTGACTGGCTCATCGTGAACGAAGTGCTCCCTGCCAACGTGGTCCGGCACAACCGCGACCTCGCCGAGCGGGCGCTGCAACCATGGACACCGGTCTTCACGCACGGTGACCTGCACGCCGAACACGTCTTTGTCGACGACGGCGAGATCGCAGGCATCATCGACTGGTCCGAGGCAGCGCGTGGCGACGCGATGTTCGACCTCGCCACCGTCACACTCGCACACCAGGAGCACCTGGATGACGTCATCGCCGGCTATGGCGCCGACGTCGACCGCGATCTGATCCGCGCATGGCGCTCGTGGCGGTGCCTGACCGCGATTCGCTGGCTGTTCGAGAACGGCTACGGCGCGCCCGAGGACTACCCCGAGGTCGCCGTGCTCCACGGAGAGCTCAGCGGCACCGACCGCTGAGCGAATCGTTCCCCGGGCACCGGCGTGTGCCCTCCGTCGTCGCCGTCGCAAACACTTGGTGACCGATGCCAGGGATACCCCGTCACTCGAACTTCGCGACTTCCGCTGAGCCCGGTAGTGGGGGCAGGTGCGTGGCCCGGGGGACCAAGTGGGGGAGGGGTGGCGCGAATGAGTTGACAAGTGGGAATGAGTGGGGCAAAGTGGGGCGTCGTGGAGATCGATGGCCGAGAGTGACGGAGCGAAACGGTGTTCCTGGGCGAGTACCAACACACAGTCGACGAGAAGGGTCGAGTGGTGATGCCGCGCAAGTTCCGGGATCGTCTCTCCGATGGGTGTGTGATCACCAAGGGACAGGAGCACTGTCTGTACGTGTTTCCCATGGAGCAGTGGGAGACAGAGGTTCAGCGGGTGCGCCGACTGCCCAGAACGGATCGCCGGGCCCGCAACTACGCACGGTCGTTCTTTGCGGCAGCTTCGGACCTCGCCCTCGACAAGGCGGGCCGGGTCCAGATTTCCGAGGCGCTGCGCTCGTATGCCGGCCTCGGCAAGGACGTCACCGTCGTGGGTGTCGCCGAACGCATCGAGCTCTGGTCGACCGCAACGTGGGAGACCGTCGCTCAGGAAGCCGACGATTTCTATGCCGGGATCGAGGAGGTGCTGTCCGATGACGACGGCATCTGATCCCGCACAGGACAACTTGGGAAACGAAACGACTTGGTCTGGCTCATCGTCAGCCCCCCGGATGCCAAATGGAAGGCCCCTTACTCCGCCCGCTTCCGTTTTGGCGCCAGCGCTCCGGGGGGCTGACCATGGATCAGACCAACCAGCCCTACCACGTGGCCGTGATGGCCGACGAGATCGTGGAACTGTTCGCCCCTTTGTCGGGCTTGATCGTGGACGGCACGTTCGGTGGCGGGGGACACACCCGCGCCCTGCTGGCCGGATCGACCACCCTGCGCATACTGGCGATCGATCGCGACCCGGAGGCGGCATCCCGAGCCGAACGGATCGACGACCCACGACTGACGTTCGTCCCCGGGAACTTCGCCGACCTGGAATCCCTCCTGGCAGGTCTCCCCGATGACGGTGATGGTGATGGCGGCGGCCGCCGTCTATGTGGCGTCCTACTCGACCTTGGTGTCTCATCGCGTCAGCTCGATGAGCCGCAGCGTGGCTTCTCCTATCACAAGGCAGGCCCGCTCGACATGCGCATGGGCCCGGACGCTCCTCACACGGCCG
>JABDIW010000164.1 GCA_013003515.1 Acidimicrobiia bacterium | reverse complement strand
CAGGTCGGCTTCGGTGTGCTCTTCGGTGTCCTCGTCGGATACGTGGGCGGCCGCATGATCGATCACTTCGCCACCCGGGGCTGGATCGAGGGTGCGGCGCGTCAGTTGTCGACTCTCGCGGTGGGCGTCGGTGCGTTCGCCGTGGCCGAGATCGTGAATGGAAACGGGTTCGTTGCCGCGTTCGTCGCGGGCCTCGCCTTCGGGGAAGCGGCACGGGAGCACTGCACTGGGGCCTACGACTTCGCTGAGGACGAAGGACAGCTGCTGGCAACGCTGACGTTTCTGTTCTTCGGGGCCGTGTTCGCCGGACCTGCGCTTGGTGACCTCACGTGGCCGATCCTCGGGTTCGCACTCCTGGCGCTGACCGTGATGCGGATAGTGCCTGTGGCGGTTTCTCTGGTGGGGTCGCATCTGAGCGTTCCCACCGTGGCCTACATGGCCTGGTTCGGCCCCCGGGGTCTGGCGTCGATCCTGTTCGGGCTGTTCATCCTCGAGGAGGCCGACCTTCCTGCCGGTGACGAGATCTTCCTCGTGGTCACGTGGACGGTGATCCTGAGCGTGCTGTTGCACGGCTTGACGTCGGTGTGGCTGTCGGAGCGATACGGGCAGTGGTACGTCATCCATCGCCGGTCCCACATGCCCGAAGCCACGGCGGTCGAGGAGATGCCGACCCGCTGAGGTCGGTCAGCCCTGTAGGAGGTCGAAGGTGCGGGCCAGCTCTTCGGGCTTGAACTCGCCCTGAAGGTAGAAGCGGCGGATTCCGAGACCGACCATCTCTTCGAGTTGCGACCGGACTTCGTCGACCGTGCCCCGCGGGGTGGAGCGTTTCTCGAATTCGGCGTCCAGCTGTTCTCGCGTCATGTCGGCTTCGGCGGCGATGGCATCGATGCGGTCCTCGACCTCGGCGCGGGTCTCCTCGACGATGACCTGTCCTGCGCTCGAGATGAGCATCGACCCTGCGTCGCGGCCGGCATCGTGAGCAGCCTGCCGGGCCCGGGCGATGCGGTCGGACAACCCGGGACCGGGGTAGCAGTTGAACTCGTCGGCGTACTCACCGGCGAGGCGTGGTGTCTTGTGGGCCCCGGTGCCTCCGACGACGATGCGGAGCCCCATCGCCTCGGGCTGGTAGTCGTGCTCCTTCAACGAGTAGTGCTCACCCGAGAACGCCTTGCCGTGAAGGGCGGCGTGGACGTAGCCGAGGGCTTCCTCCATCAGGTCGAAGCGTTCGG
>JABDIW010000116.1 GCA_013003515.1 Acidimicrobiia bacterium | reverse complement strand
TGCATGGTTAGCCTCCCGCGCCGTGGAATGGCTCAGTGACCCGGAGGCTTGGAGCGCACTCGTCGCTCTCTTGGCGCTCGAGATCGTGCTCGGCGTCGACAACGTGGTCTTCATCTCGATTCTTGCCGCCAAGCTGCCAACAAATCAGCAGGACCGCGCTCGCCGAACCGGCATCCTTGCTGCCGCCGGGATGCGGGTGTTGCTGCTGCTCACCGTGGGCCTGATCATCCAGCTCGAGGATGACTGGTTCGAGGCGTTCGGGGTCGGTTTCAGTGGCAAGGACCTGGTGCTGCTGACGGGCGGCCTCTTCCTCATCTACAAGGCCACCAGGGAGATCCATCACAAGCTCGAAGGCGAGGACGAGCACGCAGAAGCCAAGGTGGTCCCAACCTTCGCGGCGGTGATCACGCAAGTCATGCTGCTCGACCTGGTGTTCTCGATCGACTCGGTGATCACGGCAGTCGGTATCACCGTGTATATCCCCGTGATGATCATTGCGATTCTCGGTGCCGTCGTGGTCATGCTCGTCGCCTCGAAGGGGATCTATCAGTTCGTCAACAGGCACCCGTCGGTGAAGATGCTGGCCCTGGCGTTCCTCTTGCTGATCGGCTTCACGCTCCTCGCGGAGGGCTTCGGGCAGAAGATCCCCAAGGGCTACGTCTACGCAGCGATGGCGTTCTCGGTGTTCGTCGAAGTCCTCAATATCGGCGTTCGCCGCAAGACCAAAAAGCCCCTCACCCTCCACGACAAGATGACGCCGGAACCTGATTCTGAGTACGCCACCGGAGTTGGCGGTGCCGGGACCACTGGCTGAGTGGGCAGGGGAGTATCGGTTTCGACGGGTTCTGCATCAGCCGCCGGTGACGAGGCGCATGTTCACCGGGTAGCGGTACCGCTCTCCACGCATCGCAGCGATGCCCCCGAGCAGCGCAAAGACGGCGAAGAAGACCCCGACGACAACGAGCAATGCGATTCCGACGTAACCGGTGAGCTGAACCGAGGCGAGAGCCACGAGCACTCCGGTCAGGACGGTCAACTGGAAGTTGAGGGCCTCCCGGGAATGGTGGGCGATGAACGGGTCGACGTCCTTCTTGAGGAGGTAGATCACGAGCGGGGCAACCGGGCCGAGGACGCCGAACCCCACGAGCGGGATGAGATGTGCGAGGCTCGCCCAGGTTCTCGCCTTCGGGGCGATCTCCTGTCCGCCACTCGGGGGCTGCATGTTCATTGTGCGCTCACCGCTGCCATCTCTCGGACCTGAACCGTTGCACCGGAGGGAGAGGGGGTGCCGTAGCGACACATCACCTCATCCGTCACAGCTACTTTACATAACGTGGATTATGGGACATCGCCCAGGAGGCGCTCTGCGACCCGATCGTGGGCGGCACGCTCCTCCTCTTCCGAAATCGGGTTGGCGGCGATCTCCACGGCAATCCACAACGTTCTCGATATTGGGTGAAACACGATCGGCACGATGATGTTGGCGAGTACTCCAACGACCAGGACGAGCGTCCAGTTCGGGTCCGGCCAAGTCAGGGCTGTCGTGGACACGAAGGCGATGGCGAACCCGATGAGCATCGCTGCCGTGTTGATGGTGATCGAACCAAGCCAGTAGCCGTCCTCTCGCTCGAAGCGATGCCCACACCGAGGACAGTCCTCGACCATCGAGACCCACCGCTTGAAGAGATGCCCGCCACCACAACGGGCGCATCGTCGGGTGATCCCTCGCCCGAGCATCCTCGAGACCGGAACGCGCGGAAACGGCTCACTCATCGCACTCTCCCCCCGGGTTGTCCACACCTGGTCATAACGTCACTGTGATGTAAATGCTGCCCTACTCGCCACCAACGGCGATCGGCTCGACGGCCACATCCTGCAACGTCCTCACCGCATTCGACAAATGCGCCAGCGCTTCGACATAGGCCTGCTTGGTCTGACGGCCGGCGAGCACGTCACCAGCCACATCCTCGGCCGCCGCCTCGAGGCGAATCAGTGCGTCGCGGAGGCTTTCCCAGGTGCGGCGACCGATGATCACTTCGTCGGGACCGATACCCCGGCGGTCGGCCTCCCGCCTCGCCTCGTAGGCGCGCTGGCGGTGGCTCGTGCGGCAGTAGCGACGCTTGCGACCGGGTCCGGGGCTCAACGAGAACTCCTGCCCGCACCAGTGGCACGATGATTTCGTCACGGGTGATGAAACTACCAGCGTCCCCGGCTAGCGAGGTGCATTTGCGCCCAGTCCGGCTGTGACGATCACTGCCAGTCCGAAGACGATCTGACGGGCTCCGATCACAGGTACCGGTGGCACGGTCATCCTGGCCAGGATGACCTGCAAGACGCCCAGCACGGCGATGGCTACCACGGCAGGTGCCGAGACGATGCCGATGACGAGCCCAAAGACCACGATGTCGACGGCCAGGACCTGGGCCAGGTCACTCCCCCACCGCTGAAACGGCTGCCCTTTGCGACGACGCAGCTGCAGCCGCACGTACGGGATGGTGGCTACAGCTCGAGCCCCAGCGATGAGCCACAGTCCGATGCTGAGCCCCCATGCTTCACCGCCGGCCAGTGCAATCGCAGAAGCCACCGACGCGACAGCCAACGTGCCGGTGAGCTCGGCGAGCAAGTGACGGGAACGGCTGCGGAGATCGAAGGAGATCCCGATCCCGGCGAGTGGGCCGGCGACGACGACAACCCACCAGAACCGGGGCTCGCCGACAATGGTGGCAAGGGCGACAAGGAACAGGATGAGCCCTGTCTCGGCCGCCAGTACGCGGCCGGCCAGGAGGGTCCGGTCGAGGCTGCGATCGCGGTATCTGTCGACGAGGACGATGCGCAACGGCGCCCTGGCGATGAACGCAAGGAGTGCCGCCAAACCGAGAAGACCACCGGCGAGCGACGGTTCGACCAGGAGACCCAGCAGCACGGGCTCCAACGTGAGGCTCCAGCCACCGTGTTCGCTCGGGACGGCAACCTGACGGAGACTCACGTTCAGATCAGATCGGGGTCGGCGATGACCTCGACGAGCGCCGGCCCGGGGTGGGCGATCGCGTCCGCCAAAGCCTGTTCCAGGTCGCCCGGATTCTCCACTCTCGATCCATG
>JABDIW010000092.1 GCA_013003515.1 Acidimicrobiia bacterium | reverse complement strand
GTCATGCGACGAGCTCGAAGACCAACCCGTGGGTGGTCATCACCGTCGACGTCGCCTCGACCCAAGAACGAGCCCATCAAAGGCATGTCCACAAGGATGGGCGGAGGGACATCATCTACGGCTCGGTGATGCCCGAACTCGAGCCCGAGGATTGCGGACTGATCGGCTGAGCCTCAGCCCAATGCGACCCGGAGCAAGGCAGCAGCTCCGTCCTTGTCCAGCGGGTCGTTGAAGTTGCCGCACTTGGGCGACTGGACGCACGAGGGGCAGCCGTCGAGACATGGGCACCGGGTCACGGTGTCAAGTGTCGCCCGCAGCAGCCCGGACCCGGCGTCGTGTCCCACCGGGGCGATGCCGGCGCCGCCCGGATAGCCGTCGTAGATGAAGAACACGGCTTCACCGGTCTGCGGGTGCACGGCCGTGGAGAGGCCTCCGATGTCCCACCGGTCACAGATGGCGAACAGCGGCATCATGGCGATCGTCGTGTGCTCGACGGCATGCATGGTCCCCGGGACGTCGTGCCATGAGATTCCGGAGTCCTCGATGACGGTGTCCGGAACCGTGTACCAGAAGCCGACGGTCTCGAACCGACGCTCGGGGAGATCGAGAGGGGTGGTGTCCAGCGTGCGGCCGGTTCCGAGCTCCTTCCGCTGGTAGCCGATGACCTGCGAGGTGGACTCGACCCGCCCCCACGCTCTTCCCAGACGGCCCACCGTGTCGGCCGACCTGACCTCGAGTATCGAGAGGTCCTTCTCGACCTTGGGCTGGGTGTAGTACCGAACCGCCTGGCGGCTCACCCTGACCTCGCGGTGCTCGAGGTCGAGTTCCTCCACCAGATAGGTGTCGCCCTGATGGAGATGCACGGCGCCCGGATGTGCCTGCTGAAACGCCCGGTCCTCGTCGAGATGGCCGACGAGCTCGCCTGCGTCGTCGACGATCACATACGGGCTGCCTCCGGTCGATCGCAGATCGACTCGTGAAGCCGGGGACCGACCCTTCGCCCAGAGCAGGGCGCCGTTGCGTAGGAGCAGATCGCCCCGCGACGTCAGCTCGGTCGCCGCCGACTCGAAGTCGGG
>JABDIW010000074.1 GCA_013003515.1 Acidimicrobiia bacterium | reverse complement strand
CTCTCGAAGAGACACGGGAGCAGCTGGCGCTGTTGCGTGACGAGGTCGAGAAACTCACGGCCCCGCCCAACCCGTTCGGGACGGTGCTCCAGATCAACGAGGACGGCACCGCCGACGTCTTCACCGGCGGTCGCAAGATGCGCGTCAACGTCGAGCCCACCATCGAGATCAAGGCGCTCGAGCGCGGTCAAGAGGTCTACCTCAACGAGGCGTTCACCGTCATCGGAACCCGCGACTTCGATCCCGGCGGGGAGGTGGTGACCGTCAAAGAGGTGATGAGCGACGGGCGCCTGATCATCCTCGGCCGCGCAGATGAGGAGCGTGTCGTCGAACAGGCCGGCACGCTCGATGGCGTCTTCTTGCGGGTCGGTGACCACGTGCGGATGGATCCCAAGACCGGCCTCGCCTTCGAGAAGCTGGTGCGCCCCGAGGTCGAGGAACTGGTCCTCGAAGAGGTCCCCGACATCACGTACCACCAGATCGGTGGGCTCTCAGGCCAGATCGAGGCGATTCAGGATGCGGTGGAGCTTCCCTATGTCCACAAGGACCGCTTCGATGAGTACTTCCTCGCCGCCCCCAAGGGCGTCCTGTTGTACGGGCCGCCCGGGTGCGGGAAGACGCTCATCGCCAAGGCCGTCGCCAACAGTCTCGCCAAGGCCGTGGCGGCCAAGACCGGCGATGAGGACATCCGCTCCTACTTCCTGAACATCAAAGGCCCCGAGCTGCTCAACAAGTACGTCGGTGAGACCGAGCGGCAGATTCGGCTCATCTTCCAGCGGGCCAAGGAGAAGTCCGATGAGGGCGTGCCGGTCATCGTGTTCTTCGACGAGATGGATTCGCTCTTCCGAATCCGCGGGTCCGGCGTGTCGTCTGATGTCGAATCCACCATCGTTCCCCAGCTGCTGTCGGAGCTCGACGGCGTCGAAACCCTTAAGAACGTCATCATCATCGGTGCTTCCAACCGGGAGGACCTGATCGACCCAGCCATCCTTCGTCCCGGTCGCCTCGACGTGAAGATCAAGATCGACCGACCCAACGTGCAGGCGGCACGTCAGATCTTCAAGATCTATCTGCGTGAGGACCTGCCCTTCGACGAGGAGGAACTGGCGTCACACGGCAGCCCGGCTGCCATGGTCGATGCTGTCGCCGACAAGGTCGTCGAAGCGATGTACGACACCTCGGATGACAACAAGTTCCTCGAGGTCACCTATGCCAACGGTGATCGCGAGACCCTGTACTTCAAGGACTTCGCCTCCGGAGCGATGATCGAGAACATCGTGCGACGGGCCAAGAAGGACGCCATCAAGAGGGAGATCGCAGGGGGCCGCCGCGGTCTCACCACCCCCGATCTGCTTGCTGCCATCAACCAGGAGTTCCGCGAGCACGAGGACCTGCCCAACACGACGAACCCCGACGACTGGGCTCGCATCTCCGGGAAGAAGGGCGAGCGCATCGTCTACGTCCGCACCCTCATCGAAGGCGATAACGAATCACGGAGCATCGAGGCCGTGACACCTGGTCAGTATCTCTGAGATGAGCATCGTCCTCGGGACCGAGACGGAATACGGGATCGCCGTCCGCAACCAGCCCGACTTCAACCCGATCGTGGCGTCGTCGAACGTCATCAACTCCTATGCGGGCAAGAGGGCGAGGATCCAGTGGTCGCTCGACGAGGAGTCTCCGGGGCGGGACGCACGCGGCTTTGGCTTCGCCGACACGGTCCCGGCCGATGTCGAGACCGGGTTGGTCAACGTGGTGCTCACCAACGGGGCGCGGTTCTACGTGGATCACGCCCATCCCGAGTACTCCTCGCCCGAGTGCTCCGACCCGCTGTCGGCGGCGCTCTATGACAAGGCGGGAGAGGTGATCATGGCCCGCGCCGTTGCCTCGTCGCGAGCACTGATGCCTCAGGAGCAGCGCCTCTTCATCCACAAGAACAACTCGGACGGCAAGGGCAACTCGTACGGCACCCATGAGAACTTCCTGATAGCCCGTGAGGTGCCATTCGGGGACATCGTCTCGTTCTTCACCACGTATCTGGTGACCCGCCAGATCTACACCGGCTCCGGGAAGGTTGGATCCGAGAACGGCCGTCCCGAGGTCCCGTTCCAGATCACCCAGCGCGCCGACTTCTTCGAGGAAGAGGTGGGGCTCGAGACGACGCTGAAGCGCCCCATCATCAACACCAGAGACGAGCCGCACGCCGACAGCCGCAAGTACCGGCGGCTTCACGTCATCATCGGAGACGCCACGATCTCCGAGGTCCAGACCTATCTCAAGCTCGGTGCCGCATCCGTCGTCCTGGCTGCGCTCGAAGCCGGGAGCCTTCCCGACGATCTCCGTCTTGCGGACCCGGTCGGATCGACCTGGCGGGTGTCGCACGACCCTGATCTCGAGACGATGCTCGAGCTCGCCGATGGCCGCTCGATGACAGCGCTCGAGGCACAGTGGCAGTACCTCGAATGGGCGTCGAAGTTCGTGCAGGAAGGCGGCGTGCCGGACGAGTTCTCCGGGGTGATCGAGCTGTGGGAGGAGATCCTGCGGGATCTCGAGCGCGATCCGCTGTCCACGGCGGACCGGCTCGATTGGACCGCCAAACTCAGGCTGTTGCAGGGATTCCGCGACCGTGACGGCCTCGCGTGGAACGACGCGAAGCTCCGTCTTGCCGACCTGCAGTATCACGACGTCGACCCCGAACGGGGCCTCTACCACCGCCTCGTTGCCTCCGGCAGGATGCAGCGGCTCTTCACCGACGAGGAGGTCGCCAGGGCCGTGACCGAGCCGCCCGAGGGCACGCGCGCCTACTTCCGGGGTCGCTGTGTGGCGAAGTTCGGCGATGCTCTGGTGGCCGCAAACTGGGATTCGCTGGTGTTCGATGTCGGTGAGGAGGCTCTCAAACGGGTGCCTATGATGGAACCCCGGCGAGGTACCGCAGAGCGTGTTGCCGGGCTGCTCGACCGCTGTGACACCGCAGCTGAGCTCGTTCGCGAACTGGAAGGTTGACCGCATGAGCGACCAAGAACGCAAACAGCGCCAATCCGAGACGACCGAGGAGACCGTTGCCGAAGAGCAACCCGAGGTTGTCTCGGAAGAGATCGGCGACAAGATCGACGACCTTCTCGAGGAGATCGACTCCGTTCTCGAAGAGAACGCCGAGGAGTTCGTCAAGAACTACGTCCAGAAGGGTGGCGAGTGAGCGGTCTCTCACTCGGCGGTCTGCTTCCTCTCGTTTCAGGCTCCCAGCCGGCGAGCTTCACGGCCCTTCTCGATGCCGTAGGAATGGCGCCCACGTGGGACGTCCCATCGATGGCGTCGTCGGCCGGAGTTCCCGATGCGCCGGAGGGGACGACAGTCCTGGCCGTCCGCACCACCGACGGCGTGGTGATGGCGGGAGACCGCCGGGCCACGGCAGGCAACATCATCGCCCACCGTCGCGTTCAGAAGGTGTACTCGGCCGATGACTTCTCGGCCGTCGCCATTTCAGGCACCGCAGGCCTCGCAGTAGAGCTCATCAAGCTGTTTCAGACCGAGCTCGAGCACTACGAGAAGCTGGAGGGCACCCGCCTCAGCCTGGAGGGCAAGGCCAACCACCTCGCATCGATGGTCCGCAACCAGCTCCCGTTGGCGTTCCAGGGCCTGGTCGTGATCCCGCTGTTCAGCGGTTACGACGAGCGGGCGAGCACCGGCCATCTGTATACGTATGACGTCGTCGGGGGCCGGTATGAGGAGCAGGACTACGCCACCACGGGGTCTGGCGGCATGGAGGCCAGTGCGTTTCTCAAGGGCGTCTATCGCGACGATCTGACCACTGAAGAGGCCGTGCGTTTCGGCATCGAGGGCCTGGTCGCTGCGGCTGAGGAAGACACCGCGACCGGGGGTCCAGACCTCAGGCGCGGCATCTACCCGACTGTGGTGACAGTGACCGCAAGTGGTTTCCGAGAGATACCCGAGGAAGAGGTCGCCTCCCTGGCGGCCGAGGTCGTGGAGGGTCGCCCATGACGATGCCGATCTATGTCCCGCCCGAACAGCTCATCAAAGACCGGGCAGAGTTCGCCAGGAAAGGAGTGGCGCGGGGCCGCTCGATCGTGGCCCTCGAATACGACAACGGCGTCCTCATGATGGGGGAGAACGCATCAGGGTCGCTGCGCAAGATGGGGGAGATCTACGACAAGATCGCCTTTGCCGGTGTTGGCCGCTTCAACGAGTTCGAGATGCTGCGGATCGCCGGCATTCGCTACGCCGACCTCAAGGGCTACGCCTACGGCCGGGGCGATGTGTCGGCGCGGGGCCTTGCAGCCGCATACTCCCAAACTGTCGGGCAGATCTTCACTCACGAGATCAAGCCGTACGAGGTGGAGGTCCTCGTTGCCGAAGTCGACGGTGGCGATCGCCCCGCTCAGATCTTCAGGGTGCAGTTCGACGGGACTCTTCACGACGAACGCAACTTCGGTTCCATTGGTGGTCAGGAGGAAGAGCTCCGGTCCCGGCTATCGGCGGATTACCGCGACGCGATGACGCTGTCCGAGGCCCTGGCCACGGCCGCCGCTGCCATCGAAGGCATCGAGGAGCGAGAGATCAGCCACGGTGACTGGGAGGCCTCGGTTCTCGACCGGACCCTGGGTCGCCGCAAGTTCCGCAGGGTCCAGGCCACGGAGATCGAGACGGCCCGTTCCTGAGGGTCAGGGGAAGACCCTGATCATCCGCAGGATCCACAGCACCGTGAAGACCGCGGCGATGCCGACGGCCGCAAGACGCAGCTGCAGGGGCAGCGCTGTGGGCTCCGTTCCCTCTTCTCGCTCGAGCACGTCGTTGACCTCGGCATCGAGGAGAATCTCACTGGCCTCGTCGAGGCGATCGTCGAGCACCCAGAGCTCCGTCTCGGCCATCTGACCAACGGTCACCGGATACGGGCCAAACGCCTGGGAGTGGACGCGAACCTCGATTCCCTCCGACCGCAGACGCGCCGCCAGGATCTCCGCGGCAGGGAGGCTTCCGACCCTGGTGAGTCGGACGAAGTGGGCGGGCGGCATGTCCATGACCCCAATTGTTATCTAGTTCGCGCGGCTGTGCAGACGATGCCCCCGGCTGAGCGTCTCCAAGCCGGTACGCTGACCGGCGATGAGAAGGCGCATATTCGGGATCGAGAACGAGTACGGCGTGACCTGCGTGCTCCGCGGTCAGCGCCGGTTGTCGCCCGACGAGGTCGCCCGCTACCTGTTCCGGCGTGTCGTGTCCTGGGGGCGGTCATCGAACGTGTTCCTCGAGAACGGGGCCAGGCTCTACCTCGACGTGGGCAGCCATCCCGAGTACGCCACGCCCGAGTGCGACAGCCTCTTCGACGTCGTCATCCACGACAAGGCCGGAGAACGGATCCTCGAAGGACTCCTCAAGTCGGCCGAGCAGCGACTCGAGGAAGAGGGGATCAGGGGCCAGATCTACCTGTTCAAGAACAACACCGACTCTGCTGGTAACTCGTACGGGTGCCACGAGAACTACCTCGTCGGCCGACAAGGGGACTTCCAGCGGATCATCGACACGTTGATCCCGTTCTTTGTCACACGCCAGATCTACTCGGGAGCGGGCAAGCTTCTCCAGACGGCGAGGGGAACGGTGTTCTGTCTCGCGCAGCGCGCCGAGCACATCTGGGAGGGGATCTCTTCGGCAACGACCCGAAGCCGGCCCATCATCAACACTCGTGACGAGCCGCACGCCGACGCCGAGCGGTACCGGCGTCTCCACGTCATCGCCGGCGACTCCAACATGTCGGAGTACGTGAACTACGCCAAGGTGGGAACGACGGCGGCCCTGCTCCAGATGCTCGAGGACGACGTCGTGTTCCGGGACATGACACTCGAGAACCCGATCCGGGCGATTCGTGAGATCTCTCACGACATCACCTGTCGCCGCAAGGTCCGCCTGGCCAACGGTCGGGAGCTGTCTGCGCTCGACATCCAGTGGGAGTACCTCGAACGGGTCATGCGCTACTCACGGACAACAGGCTTCCCACCCGAGGTTCAGCAGGCCGTCGAGATGTGGGAGTACCTGCTCACGGGGCTGGAGAAGGACCCGTTCTCGCTGAGTCGAGAGGTCGATTGGGTCACGAAGCACCAGCTGATCGAGCGGTATCAGAAGAAGCACGATCTCAACCTGTCGTCGCCCCGGCTGGCGTTGCTCGATCTCAGCTATCACGACGTGACCCGGACCCGCGGGTTGTTCTACCTGCTGCAGCGCAACGGCCGGGTCGAATCGCTGGTGACCGACGAGGCCGTGACCGCCGCAATGACGACCCCACCGGCGACGACGCGAGCCAAGTTGCGGGGTGACTTCATCAAGGCCGCCAAGGCCAAGAAGCGCGACTTCACCGTGGACTGGGTTCACCTCAAGCTCAACGACCAGGCACAGCGCACGGTGCTGTGCAAGGACCCCTTCAAAGCGGTCGACGAGAGAGTCGACAAGCTGATAGCCGGCCTCTGACCGCCGACCGACGGTCCTTCTCATCGCGGGTCGGCGCCGATACGCTCGCCGCGCATGCAGAAGGTTCTCGAGCGATTGCTCAACTTGCTGGCGTTTCTCCTCACCGTGGACCGCCCGGTCACCGCGGACGAGATCCGCATGACCGTCGCCGGGTACGACCGTTCCAGCGATGAGGCGTTCCGCCGCATGTTCGAACGTGACAAGGACCTGCTGCGTGGCCTCGGCGTACCGCTCGAGCTTTCGGCCACCGATGCCTGGGAGGTCGAGTACGGATATGTGATCCCCGAGGACGCCTACACGCTCCCGGACCCAGGGCTCACCGACGAGGAACGGGTGGCGCTGGCCCTGGCTTCTCAAGCCGTTCGCCTCGGGGGCGAGGCCATGGAGTCGGGAGCCATCCTCAAACTGGGCGGTGCCCCTGGCGTTGCTGCTGGTGAACCGCTCGCTGCCGACCTCGGCGCGACTGCATCCCTCGGTGACGTCTTCGCTGCGGTGTCCGAGCGTCGCATGCTCCGGTTCCCGTACCGCGACTCGGAACGCCACGTCTCTCCGTATGGGGTGATCCATCGACGGGGGCGTTGGTATCTGGTCGCAGAGGACTCCGGGACCGTGAAGGCATTCCGCCTCGACCGGATGGGCGATGTTGCCCTCAGCGGCTCCCCGGGGGTGGTCGAACGGCCGCCGGACTTCGACCTGGCGACGGCGGTGCCCGAGGCGCCGTGGGAGGCGGGTCCCGATGACGAGACGGCCCGTGTCGTGTTCGACGCGGAGGTGGCATGGTGGGCGCGCCGCCAGCTCGGCAGCGGAGTCGAGATCAGCGAGGCATCCGACGGCTCGGTCACCGCGGAGATCCCCGTGCGCAACCGTGATGCGTTCATCGGCTGGATCCTGGGTTTCGACGACAGCGCGGAGCTTCTCGGTCCACCCGATCTTCGCTCGGCTCTCATCGAGCGAGTGCGAGGGACGACATGACCTCGCCACGAACCGCTTCGCGCCTCAACCGGATCCTCACCATGCTGCCGTGGGTTATCGCCAACTCGGGTGCGACCGTGACCGAGGTGTGCGAGAGATTCGGATACACGCGTCGCGAGCTCGTGAAAGACCTCGATCTGGTGTTCGTGTGTGGTCTCCCCGGATATGGCCCTGGGGACCTGATGGTCGCCTACGTCGATGAGGACGAGGTCGTCGTCGAGATGGCCGACTACTTCGCGGCCCCACCCCGTCTCACCGGCACCGAGGTGCTGGGCCTTCTCGCTGCGGGGATGGCCGTCATCACGGCGGGTGCGGGGACTCCGGAGCTGGAGAGCGCCGTCTCCAAGCTCCGCGACGTGGTGCTGCCCGATTCGACGGAGGCTCTGGTCGTTCAGCTTCCCGATCCTCCATTCCTGCCCGAGCTTCGCGAGCTGGCGAGGTCTCACCAGGTTGCCTCCATCGAGTACACGGGCCTGGCGTCTGGGGAGACGACACAGCGTGACATCGAGCCCTGGGCGGTCTTCTCGACAATGGGGAATTGGTACGTCCGAGCGCAATGCCGAAGAGCGGAATCCGAGCGCGTGTTCCGCCTCGACCGGATCCGATCACTCACCCCGACTGGAGACACCTTCGAAGCACCGGCTGAGGTCGACACGACGCTGTCGTACGTTCCGGGGCCCGATGACGTGGCAGCCACCATCCGGCTCGCGTCGGGAGCTCGCTGGGTCACCGACTACTACCCGGTCGAAGTGCTCGACGACGTCCCAGAGGCCCTGACGATCGAGTTCATGGCCTCCGACCCAATGGTCACTGCGCGGCTCCTGTTGAGGCTGGGAGCCGCTGCAGAGCTCGTCTCCGGCGATGAGGTCGGAATGGCCCTCGATGCCCTGAGATCGCGACTCGAGGCCCGGTACGGGACAGGTGAGTAGCCCGGATGGACTACCGGGCAAATAGTCATCAACCACCCACCTGACTCGACCGAAGTAACCATCAAGACAACGACCCTGGAGTGAGGGCAGACCTGAAATGACCACCATCCGAACAACCTGCAACCGCTGCGGAGACGTGGAGCTGACGTCTGATGACCTCAGCCTCGAGCTCGCTGCGGACTCGGGGTCCGGCACCTACCGGTTCGAGTGCCCCTTCTGCGGCATCCCGCAGCGTCGACCCGCCTCAGAGCGTGTTGTTTCCATCTTGATGGCCACCGGCGTGGCCTACCGGATCGTTCCGACCGATGGCCCCATCACCGAAGACGAGATCCATTCGTTCGTTTCTGCCCTCGACGAAGAGGGTTGGCTCTCCGAGATCCGCTGATCTCGAGCCCTTCACTCCGGCTTCTGCCCCGCCCTCTCCGGCGGGGCTCAGTCGTTTCTGGGCCCGGTGGCATCGACAGGGAGGGGGAGCGGCTACCTTCTCGGCGACATGGGCAGCTTCTCCCTCGGCGAATTCATCACCATCGCAGTGGTTGCGCTCATCGTGTTCGGCCCACGTCGTCTCCCCGAGGTGGCCCGCAAGGCCGGTGAGCTGCTCACCAGGGCACGGCGTGCCGCCGCCGACCTGCGCAAGGAGTTCGACGCCGAGTATCGCGAGATCGCCGAGCCCATCTCAGACCTGCGTCGAGACCTGAGAGCCTTCTCCTCAGAGATGGGAGACACGGCCCGCGGGGCGATGGGGGCGATCGAGGAAGCCGCCGACAAGCCGCAATCGGGTCCCGGCCCGGGATCTCAGCCCGACGCCGACGACCCGGCTCCTGAGGCCGAGGATGAGGCCGAGGATGAGTGACACGTCCCTCGAGCGAGGGATGCCGCTTCTCGATCACCTCGACGAGTTGAGGAGGCGCCTGACCCGGGCCGCCGTTGCGGTGGTGGCTGCCTCCATCCTGGCTCTCGTCTTCAGCGATTGGATCTTCGACCTTCTGGCTGCACCGTACGAGGAGGCCGTACCCGATGGCGATCTGGCCTTCTTCAGGCCAACCGAGGCGTTCTCCATCACCATGAGGGTTGCGCTGTTCGGAGGCGTGATCATCGCCAGTCCGATCGTCTTGTACCAGGCGTGGCGGTTCGTTGCGCCAGGCCTGACCAAGCGCGAGAAGCGGTGGGTGGTCCCCATCGCCGGTGTGTTCACGCTGCTCTTCCTGGCCGGCGTGCTCCTCGGCTACTGGTCTCTCAAGCGGGGGCTGGTGTTCCTCATCGACTTCGGACCCGACGAATTGGAACCGGTGATCGGTGGTGGCTTCTACCTGTCGTTTGCGATGCGGTTCATCCTCGCGTTCGGGATCGCGTTCGAGTTCCCGGTCTTCATCTTTGCGGCAGCCGCATCGGGGGCCCTGACCAGCGCCCGGCTGCGTACCGGTCGCAGATGGGCCGTCGTCATCATCCTGGTGATGGCCGCCTTGATCACGCCGAGCGGTGACCCTCTGACCCTCATGCTCTTGTCGACCCCCCTGTACGTTCTGTACGAGCTGACGATTCTCGCCGTGCGGTTCATTCTGCGGAGGTGACGGTGCAGGCCTTCCTCGACGGGTTGCCGTTCGAGCCCGATCGCTTTCAGCTGGACGCGGTCTCTGCCGTGGATGCCGGGCGCAGCGTCGTCGTCACGGCACCCACGGGATCAGGGAAGACCGTCATCGCCGAGGCTGCAATTGCCCGGGCCGTGGCCGGGGGTGGCCGCGCGTTCTACACCGCGCCGATCAAGGCCCTGTCGAATCAGAAGTTCGGTGACCTGCGGAGCGTGTACGGCGATGACGGCGTCGGACTGCTGACGGGCGACAACGTGGTGAACGGCGACGCTGCTGTCGTGGTGATGACCACAGAGGTTCTGCGCAACATGATCTACGCGGACAGCCCGGCACTCGACGACGTGACGACAGTCGTCCTCGATGAGGTTCACTACCTCCAGGACCCGTTTCGGGGACTCGTCTGGGAAGAGGTCATCATCCACCTCCCTGCGCGGATTCAGCTCGTCTCGCTCTCGGCCACCATCGCCAACGCGGGGGAGTTCACCGAATGGATGCGGGAGCGGCGTGGAGCAGTCGATCTCATATCAGAGACTCGCCGCCCTGTTCCTCTCGACAGTCACTACATGGTGTTCGACCGGCATCGGGATCGCACCGAGCTCCTCCCGATCTTCAAGGACGCCGGGGGCAAGGCGAAGCTCAACCCGCAGGTCACCAGCCTGTTGAGGAAGGGGAGGGGGCGACACCGTCGCTTTGCGGTCCCGCGGCGACTGGAGGTGGTCGAGCATCTGAACACCCTGGGCCTTCTTCCGACGATCTACTTCATCTTCAGCCGTGCCGGGTGCGACCAGGCGGCGCAGCGGGTAGCTGCGGCCCGGACGTTCACGACCGACGATGAGGCTCAGCTGATCGAGGCTCACGCAGCAGCGAGAACCGCACATCTCGACACCGCCGATCTCGCCGCGCTCGGGTACGAGACATGGGTCGATGTGCTGCGACGGGGAGTGGGCGCCCACCATGCCGGCATGGTGCCTGCGTTCAAGGAGACGGTCGAGGATCTGTTCGCCGGCGGCTACCTGAAGGTGGTCTTTGCCACCGAGACACTGGCCCTGGGCATCAACATGCCGGCTCGGACGGTCGTCATCGAGCGTCTCACCAAGTTCACGGGCGAGACGCACGAATTGCTCCAGCCCGGGGACTACACCCAGTTGACCGGCCGGGCGGGGAGGCGAGGCATCGACGATGAAGGGACGGCCGTGGTCCTCTACAGCCCCCATGTTCCGTTCGACAAGGTGGCTGCGATCGCCGCGACCGGTTCGCATCCGCTGCGATCGGGGTTCCAGCCGACCTACAACATGGCCGTCAACCTGATCGCCAACTATGGCCGGGAGCGTGCCGAAGAGCTCCTCGGGGCATCCTTCGCCGAGTTCGCCGCGGCCCGGCGGCGGCGCGGGCTCGATGCCGAGACCGCCCGACAGGAAGCCGATTTCGCCGAGGCGAGGGCTCGAGCTGCTGCCGAACTCGGCGTCGACATCGACGTCCTCGACGAGACGCTGGCAGCGAGCTCGGCCATCGATGCGTCGTCTCTGACGTTCGTGCAATCGCTACACCCTGGTGATGTCATCGGGACCGATCAACAGCGTTCGGTGGTCCTGGTGCGTGGGTATGGGACCCGCCCTCGCCTGTTGCTCCTGGACGAGGAAGCCGGGCTGCGCAGGGTGAAGCCCGAGGACCTGGCACCTGGCACATCGCTGCAGGGAACGCTGACGTTGCCCGAGCCCTTCCAGCCCCGGGAACCCATCTTCCAGCACGATGTCGCTGCCGAGCTGAGAGCATTCCGTCCAGAGACCGTGTCCCCCGATGAGGCCCAGACGGCGACCGAGTCTGACGTGATGGCCGTCAAGTGGGCCAAGCGCCTCGACCGGAGACGTCGTGAGATGACCAGGGTCCGGCGTCGCGCCGAACGCGCCGTCGGAGGGATCGTCGACGACTTCGGGCGCGTCCTGCGCCTGCTCGACGACTGGGGGTATGTCGATGGCTGGTCGCTGACCGCCAAGGGAGAGCGGCTGCGCTTCGTGTACACGGAGCTGGACCTGCTGATGACCGAGTCCGTCGAGCGCAGCCTGTTCGACGGCTTGTCGCCCCAGGAGCTGGCGGCAGTCGTGAGCCGCTTCGTCTACGAAGCGCGCTCCAACGACGAGCCCGGAGACTGGCCGACGGCGGCGGTGGCGGACGTGGGCAAGCGTCTCGTCGCCGTATCCGACGAACTGCGTGGCGCCGAAGCTGCCGGCCGTCTGCCGGAATCGCGGCCAATCGACCCGGGTTTCTCGGAGGCCGCCTACTACTGGGCAGGAGGGACCCAACTGATGGACCTGTTCGAGGACGAGTTCGCCGCCGGGGACTTCGTGAGAACCTGCCGTCAGCTCCTCGATGTCTTGCGCCAGCTGCGTGATGCATTCCCGTCGGTGGCTCGATCAGCCGGTGAGGCGATTCGCGCCATCGATCGCGGGGTGGTGGCGGCGGGGGGGATCGAATGAGCACGTGGCAGGTCATCGTCAACCCGTCTGCCGGCAAGCCCGGCACGGTCACCCACCGGGTTCGCGATGCTCTCGATACCCGGGGGATCGGGTACGAGCTTGCCGAGTCGGCAAGCTCGACCGACGTCGGGCGCATCGTCGCCGAGGCTGCGGCAGGAGGTGCCAGGAGGTTTGTCTCGGTGGGCGGTGATGGCACGGCGAATGCGGTGGTCGACGCCTTGATGCGCCAGCCGTGGGACCAGCCACCCACGTTGGGGATCCTCCCGGCGGGCAGCGGTTCCGACTTCATCCGGACCTTTGGCTTTCCCCGCGACCTCGAGTCGGCGGCCGATCATCTGAGCGGCGACGAGATCTATCGCGTCGACGTCGCCCACGTCTCAGGACCGTGGGGAGATCGGTACGTCCTGAATGCCGCCAGCGCCGGGCTCGGGGCCGCAACGGTGGCCGTCGCCAACAAGATGCCGGCCCGCCTCGGCAGTCTCAGATACTCGATCGGTCTGTGGCCTGCTCTGGCACGCTTCCGACCCGGCGAGATCGAAGTCACGGTCGGCGCCAAAGGCTTCACAGGACCTGCGCTGACGGTTGTGTTCGCCAACGGCCAGTTCTTCGGCGGCGGGATGAACGTCGCCCCCAAGGCCAGCCTCGTCGATGGGCTCTTCGAGGTGCTCGTGTTCAGCGGACCCAAGCGGCAGGCGTTCACCGTGATGCCCCGCGTGATGCGCGGACTCCACATGAGGCACCCCGCTGTGAAGCGGCTCGTTGGCGACTCGTTCTCCCTGCGAACCACGACGCCGTGGGCCCTGGAGATCGATGGCGAGCTTCTCGGAGGCGCACCGATCGACGGTCGCATGGTTCCCGGAGCCATCAACTTCAAGATCTGAGGAATAGGGTGCCGCGAAACAACGTTTCTCGGGTCACTCAGTGGATATACTCCCGCCCCGCACGGAGGTGGCGATGGCACAGAAGAAGACCGCAGCCGCAGCTCCGGCGACAGACGAGATCGATCTCGATGACGCCGCAGAGCAGGTAGACGACGCCGAGGAGCTCGACGCCGAGCCCGAGGTGCTCGACGACGTCGATGCCGCCATCGATGAGGACGTCGACGATGACGACGACAGCGACGATGGTGAGCTGGAGGCCGAGGGCGAAGCGACCGAGGCGCTCGAGGAGCTCGAGGCCGAAGAGCTCGAGATGCTCACCGAGGACGAGGCATCGGAGACGTTGCTCGTCGACGAAGCCGCTCAGTTGCGCGCCATCCGGCGCGAGGAGCTGGCCATGAGCGAAGAGGGGCCTGCCGGGGCCCGTGACGGCGAGTTCACCTGTACCAGCTGTTTCCTGGTGAAGAACTCCACTCAGCTCGCCAACAAGAGACGCAAGATCTGCAGGGATTGTGCGGTCTGACGCACTCGTTGTCGTCCCCACCTACAACGAGGCATCGAACCTCCCCGATCTCATAGGGGCCGTCCGGCGGTACGCCGATCTCCTCATCGTTGACGACGGATCTCCCGACGGTACGGGCCGGCTCGCCGACGACATCGCCGCAGAAGATCGCGGGACGATGGTGTTGCATCGGCCGACCAAGTCGGGTCTCGGACCCGCCTACGCAGCCGGCTTTGCCAGGGCACTCGACGGTGACTGGAAGGTCGTCGTCCAAATGGATGCGGATTTCTCCCACGATCCTGCTGACATTCCCCGCCTCCTCGCAGCGGTCGATGCCGGAGCGGACATGGTCATCGGGAGCCGCTATGTGGAAGGGGGATCGGTGCGCAACTGGCCGTGGCACCGCCGACTGCTCTCACGGGGCGGCAACCGCTATGCCCGTCTCATGACGGGGTGCCCGACGCACGACATGACAGCAGGGTTCCGCGCCTTCCGACGCGACGCACTCGAGCGCCTCGACCCGACGTCGTGTGGCGCCTCCGGATACGGCTTCCAGATCGAGATGGCCAGACGCGCCCACTTGCTCGGCCTGAATCAGGTCGAGGTCCCCATCGTCTTCACCGAGCGCATAGCCGGTTCATCGAAGATGACGGCGAGCATCGCATTCGAGGCCATCTGGCTCGTGACTCGCTGGGGGTGGGACCGGATCACAGGCCGGGTAGCGTGGCCCGCATGATTGTTGGCAGCCGTTGGGCGACGAGTGACGACATCGCAGACCTGGTCGGCATGTACCCGGCTTTCGAAGCCGAACAAGGAGCGCTGCGCGCCATGTGGCCGTTGGCCGACGGGATCGCGGCTCCCGTCACCGATTCGCTCCGTGCCGCGATCGATGACACCGAGACCCTCGTTGGCGTAGGGACGATCGACGACATCGTCTTCGGTTTCATCCACGTGACCGTCGATGACCTTCTCCCTCAGGCAGATGGGGTCCGTGTCGGTGTCATCCGCCACATCTATGTCGAGCCCGACGCTCGTGGTGTCGGAGTGGCTGAGTCGATGATCGGGCTGGCGCTGGACGAGCTGCGTGCTCGTGGGATCACCCGATTCGATGCGAGGGTGTCGCCGGGACACCGCAATGCGAAGAACTTCTTCGAAGCCAACGGGTTCTCGGCGCGCCTGATCGTCATGCACAACCCGGGCCCGTGAGTCCCGCCCTTCCCCCTGGACAGCGGCCGTTCACCGAGCGCCGCTACACGACTGCAGACCTACCGCCAACGCCACAACGTGACTACCGGATCCCGGCGACGGGCTGGATCGAGGCGCCCCTGGAGCTGATCCAACTCGGTGACGACATCGACGAGCCCGTCGAGTACAAGCGGCGCATCGGCGACTGGCTGCTGTGGAGGGCGGGGCCTCCGGTGGGCAGAGCCCGCTACTTGGCGGTGGCCGACGACTTGTCCGCCTGGGTTCGCTTTGATCTCGACGGGAAGCGGGGATCGGGGCTGGGGCCCGATGGGCGCCATCACGAGCGATTCCGCACGTGGAAGGAAGCGCTGCGCGATCATCGACTCCATGAGTGACCCGACTTCCGCCACCGTACGGCTCTGTGCCGACCTGATTCGAGCCCGCTGCGTCAACGACGGTTCCCCGGAATCGGGTCACGAGCACCGGGCCGTCGAGATACTGCGGGATCATCTCGGGGTGGCAGGGGAGGTCGTCGAATCGGCCCCGGGGCGCCAGAGCCTCGTGGTGAGGATCCCGGGCACTGACCCCGGAGCCCCATCCTTGTGCCTCATGGGCCATACCGACGTCGTCCCCGTCACAGAGAGCGGCTGGTCACAGGATCCCTTCGGCGGCGAGGTCCGCGACGGGTATCTCTGGGGTCGAGGTGCCGTGGACATGCTGAACGTGACGTCGGCCATGGCGGTCGTGACCGGCAGGTATCTGCGGGGCGAGTTGCCGCCGCTTCCCGGAGATCTCATCTTCTTCGCCGTCGCCGATGAAGAGGCAGGGGGCATCCTGGGAGCCCGCCACGTGCTCGAGGAGCGACCTGAGCTGGTCGAGGCCGAGTATCTCCTCACCGAGATCGCGATGCCGACAATCCCGACTCCTGGGGGACCGGTCATCCCAGTCACAGCATCAGAGAAGGGCCCGGCCTGGAGGCGATACAGCTCCCGGGGTGTCCCCGGGCACGCCAGTCAACCCCACGGCCGGATCTCGGCCCTCGTTCCGGCGGCGCGGGCGGTCGCCCGGTTCGCCGACGATGGTGGAACCGCGGAGATCAGCGATGAGTGGCGCCGGTTCGTTGCCGGGCTGGGCCTGTCTCCGGATGAGGAGCGAGCAATGACGGACCCGGATCGCATCGACGAGGCCATCGACAGGCTCGCCGTCGAGGATCCCGGCTTCGCCCGGTGGGTCCACGCCTGCACGCGGTTGACGGTCACGCCGACGACTCTGCACTCGGGTGTCAAGGCGAACGTGGTCCCCGATGTCGCTGATGGAGACCTCGACGTTCGTGTCCTCCCTGGCCAGGACGCGGCTTCGGTCGACGAGCACTTCCGCAAGGTTCTCGGTCCCGATCTCTACGACGACCTCGAATTCGACATCATCCTCGATGAGTCGGCAACGGCGTCTGCGCCCGAGGGGCTGTTGTGGGAGTCGATCGGAGACGCGGCTGAGGCCGTTGCCGGCCACCGTCGACTTCTCCCCGCGCTGATTCCCGTCGGCACCGATGCTCGCTTCTTCCGACGTCGGGGCACGGTCGCCTACGGAGTGGGATTGTTCGACGAACGGATGAGCTTCGGCGATCTGCTCACCATGTTCCACGGCAACGATGAGCGGGTGAGCCTGGGCAGCCTCGACCTGACGACGGCACTCCTTGCGGAGACGGTCGGGCGTTTTGGAGAGCGGAGTTCTCCGGGGCCCTAGGAGGAGACGGACTCTCCGGAGGGGTCGAGCGCATCCCGGATCGTCATGGCGTTCTCGTCGAGCTCGTCCCGGCTCGGTTGGTCCGACCAGCCGGTTGCCGAGATGCGGAACCCGTCTCCGGGGAATCGGGGGATCACATGGAGATGGGCGTGGAAGACCTCCTGGAACGCCGCTTCGCCGTCGGCGTAGAACAAATTCGTGCCCTCATGAGGAACGCCACTCTGCTCGAGTGCTCCTGTGAGCCGCTGTGCCGTGTGGATCATCCGGGATGCGGTGTCGGGCTCGATGTCGGCGAGGTCGCGGACATGGTCCTTGGGGATCACCAGCATGTGGCCGCTCGTCACCGGTCGGATGTCCATGATGACGATGACGCGATCATCGTCCAGGACCACGGAGGCGGGGGCTCTCCCGGCGACGATGTCGCAGAAGACGCAATCCGCGGCTCGCGACGTCATGTCGAGAACGTCCTGATGACGAGCCCGGCGCGAGGCTTGGGAACGAAGAACGTGGTCTTCTGCGGGAAGCGAACGCCGGCCTCGGATGCTGCGGCGATGGCATCTTCGGTGACCGGAGCGACCAGGATCGCGCCGCCGCCCGACCCGGCGCGTGCCCGGGAAACGGCATCGGCATCGTCCGATACGTAGTCGGCGTCGGCCTCGGTCACCTCGAGCAGGGGATACAGCACCTCCCGGGCGACCGCTGCCGAGGCGTCCTGCCATGGTTGGGGAAGGTTGGCGATGGCCTCGGGGCGAGGGCTGAGGAGGAGTGCGCCGCCGAGGTGGGGGACGACGACGATGTCTCCGGGGCGGGCGGGGAGAACGTCGGTTGTGGGGGAGACGTCGAACGCGGTGTGGAGGACATTGGGATCCAGCCGCCAGCGTGAGAACGTGCGGTGGTACGGACCAACGGTGAAGCCGCTCCCCGATGTCGGTGCGAGCAGGGTGAGGATGCTGTCCCAACCACCGTGGCCGTCACGAGCCGCCTGATACGTCAGGGCCGTGGTGTAGCGGTGATGGCCGTCGGCGATCGACACCGCCCCTCCCGCCGCCGCCCGGGTGATCTCGGCGATCCGCTCGGCATCGGTGATCGGGTACAACCGGTGCTCGACGCCGGCTGCGTCGAAGGAGAGGGCAGGCGGGCCGTTTGGCTCGATGGCCGACGCGAGGTCGGGCGAGGATGACAGGGCAAGGATCACGTCGAGGTTCCCGTCCATGGCGGTCAAGTTCGCCAGTCGATCTGTCGTGTGCTTCGCCATGGTCTCCTCGTGGGGAAGGATCCGATCACCGAACTCCATGACGGCCAGCGACCCGAGGACGCCGCGCCCCGTGCGGTGCAGCCCGGCCCGGTCCTCGTAGCTCAGCTCATAGACGTAGTAGGAATCGGGGTCGCGGCGAAGTGCGCCCGAGTCGATCCAACTCGAGAAGAGCTCGGCCCTGGTGGCGTAATCGGGGTCCGCTTCGTCGGGCAGGAGGATATGGGCCATGTTGTATGGCGATGAGGCCTCGAGCTCAGCCCGAAGAGCAGCGTCGATCACGTCGTAGGGCGGGGATGTGGCGGCGGCGACGTCGCCGACGATCGCTGGGTCGAACCGGAGTCCCGGAAATGGTGCGAACATGCGCCAAGGTCTAGCGGGGTGAATGGCTGGTGGCAACGTGAACGTCGAATCGAGAGACGAGATCGAGGGTCTTCCGAACCTGCTGGTCTGTGACCTCGACGGCGTCGTCTATCTGGAGGATGAGCCGATCCCCGGCGCCGCCGATGCGATCGAAGCGATCCGCGACGGCGGCTGGCGGGTGATCTTCGCCACCAACAACGCCACCAGGACGGGAGCCGATCTCGTCAGGGCGCTGGCCGACAGAGCCGGGGTGGTGGCCGAGGAGCACGACATCGTGAGCGCAGCGATGGCGGTCGTGTCGCTCATCGAGCGCGGCCCGGTGTTCATCGTCGGCGAGTCGGGGCTCGTCGACACGGTGCACCAGGCGGGTTTCGAGATCACCACGAATCCCGAGTCCGCGGCAACGGTTGCCCTCGGCCTCGATCGGGCCCTGTCGTACGAGAAGCTCGCTTCGGCGACGAAGGCGATTCTGGGTGGTGCGTCGTTCATCGCCGCCAATCATGATCCGTCATTCCCGACACCTTCGGGTTTGGTGCCCGGAGGAGGTGCCATTGCCGCGGCGCTGGCGACGGCCAGCGGGATCCAGCCGATCTACGCCGGGAAACCGGAGGTGGCGATGCGCGACCTGATCATCGATCGTGCCGGCGTCGTCGACCAGGTGTGGGTTGTGGGCGACCGCCCGGACGCCGACGTGGCCCTCGCCCAGGAGGCGGGGTGGTCGTCGGCATTGGTGCTGAGCGGGGTCATCGCCAGTCCCGATGCCATCCCTCCCCAGCATCGGCCAGATGTGGTGCTGGGGTCCATTGCCGAGTTGCCGACCGTCCTCGGTCTCTGAGTCACGCCGCGGTGGTGGCGTGAAGCCGCCGTACGCGTTCGAGGAAGAAGTCTCGCATCACTGCGGTCACGACGACGCCGAAGAGGAATCCGGCGACATGAGCCTCCCAGGCGACGCCGACTTCCCCGATGTTGAACTGCCCGATGAACCAGATGCCCAGAAACAGCAGCGCCGGGATCGGAACGAAGAACAGGAACACCAGCGTCAGGATCTGATGGTTGGGGTAGAGCACCAGATAGGCCCCCAGCACCCCGGCGATGGCGCCGGAGGCTCCCACCAGCGGTTCGGTGGCGTCACCGTTGAATGCGATGAACCCGATGGTCCCGACGAGGCCGGCCAGCAGATAGACGGCGAGGTAGGACACGATGCCGTAGGCCTCCTCCACGTTGTTGCCGAAGATCCAGAGGAACCACATGTTTCCGAGCAGGTGGAGCAGGTTGCCGTGCAGGAACATCGAGACGAGCGCAGCCACCCAGATGTTCTTGCCGGGGAACGCTGCCTGTCCTGGAGCATCTCTGCACTCTCCGCTGGCGATCTCCGTTGCGGTCAGGGCGTCACCTGTTGTCAGCTCACACGCCACCGCAGCGTTCTCATAGAGGAACTCCAGCTGCTCGGATTCGGCACCCTGCGGCTGCCACAGGGCAAAGACCAGGACATTGACCACGATGAGGCCGAGGGTGACGATCGGAACGATCCGGGTCGGATTGAGGTCTCTGATGGGGAACATGCCGCCTCCCGTCACACTGCCCGGCGATAATGCGGCAGATGGATACTACGTATGACCGTGATGGAGCGGCGGACGAGCCGACGAAGCCGGACCTGGAACGCCTCGCTGCGGTGGACCCGGCGGATGCCCCCGTCGTGGCGGAGGAGATCGCTGATCACCTCGCTGCCGCTCTCGAGAAGGCTGGAGCGGTCCTCGAGCCGGTCCAGCTTCCCCTCGAGGAGGGCGAGTCCTGACCCGGCGCCGGCTCGACGGTGAGCTCGTGCGCCGCCACCTCGTGGAGTCGCGCGCCGCAGCCCAGCGCGCCATCGCCGCCGGTCGTGTGCTCGTCGACGGGATTCCTGCCCCCAAACCCGCAACCCTCGTCTCCGGCGACGCCTCGCTGCGACTGGTGGAATCCGAACACCCCTTCGTCGGTCGTGGAGGGCTCAAGCTGGATGCGGCGCTCGAGGCCTTCGCGGTCGACGTCGCAGGCATGTCCTGTCTCGACGCCGGAGCCTCCACAGGCGGGTTCACGGATTGTCTGCTCCAGCGCGGAGCCTCCCATGTGGTCGCCGTGGATGTCGGCTACGGCCAGCTCGCCTGGTCGTTGCGCTCCGACCCAAGGGTGAAGGTCGTCGAGAGGACCAACGTGCGACTGGCTGACCTGGAGACGCTGGGTGCACCGTTCGACATCGTGGTCGCCGATCTGTCGTTCATCTCCTTACGGCTCGTCGCAGAGCAGCTTTCGATCGCAGCCGGCCGAGGTCCCCTGATCCTGCTGGTGAAGCCACAGTTCGAAGTGGGAAAGGAACGTGTCGGCAAGGGAGGCATCGTGACCGAAGCGTCCGATCACCGCGATGCGATCATCGGTGTCGTCGAGGCGTACCGCAGTCTGGGACGCCATCTTGCCGGTGTCATCGAGTCGCCGATCACAGGAGCGAAGGGGAACAGGGAGTTCCTCGTTCACCTCGCGTCCGACGGCCCGGATGTCGGTCTAGATGCCATCGAAGCCGCCGTGGGAGGAGAGTCATGAATCGTGTTGGCCTGGTGGTCCACGACGAGAAGCCGGGTGCGATGGAGATGGCCGCGTCCCTCACCGATCAACTGACCGCTGCGGGTCTCGACCCGTGCACTGTCGAGGCCGATGCCACGACCTGTGACGTCGACGTCCTCGTGAGCATCGGTGGCGACGGCACCCTGTTGCGGGCTGCCTCCCTCGCTCACGCTCGAGATATCCCGGTGGCGGGCATCAACATGGGCAGGCTGGGCTACCTGGCCGAGATCGAGCCCGAGGACGTTGGATCGCTGGTGGCCTTGCTGTCGTCGCCGGATCCGTCCATCGAGTCACGCATGGCTCTCGAAGTCGAGCTTCCCGACGGTTCGAGGCTGGCCGCGTTGAACGACGTCGTCCTCGACAAGGTGGTGACCCAGCGCGTGATCCATGTCCGGGCCGAGGTTGACGGGCGGCGTCTCATCACATACCGGGCCGACGCCGTCATCGTCAGCACGCCGACCGGCTCCACTGCATACAGCCTGGCGGCCGGAGGTCCGGTGGTCGATCCACGAATGGAGGCGCTCATCGTCACACCGGTCGCCGCTCACACCCTCCTGTGGCGATCCGTTGTGGTGGGCCGAGACCGCGCCATCCGGCTCATCGTCGATGTCGATCGTCCCGTCTGGGTGACAGTGGACGGGCGAGAGGCCGGGCGACTCGAGCAGGGCCAGTCGGTGACCGTCACGCGGTCGGATCGGCCGGTGCGGTTCCTGTCGTTGGGGGCTCACCATTTCCCCGACGCCGTCCGTCACGAGTTCGGTCTCGATCGGGCATGAGAGGTGGCGGGATGCTGGACGAGTTGACGGTCTCGAACCTGGGGCTCATCGACGAGGCGACGATCGAGCCAGGCAGAGGACTGGTGGTGGTCACCGGTGAGACCGGGACCGGGAAGACGCTGCTGCTCGGAGCCCTGCGGTTGCTGCGCGGAGAGACCGCCAGGAAGGACCGGGTGGGCCCCCATGGCGTCGAGGCCAGAGTGGATGCTCGGTTCGTCACTGATGACGGCGATGAGATGGTGGTGGCGAGGAGGATCTCGGCCGATCGCAGCAGGGGGTATCTCGACGGGCAGATGACCACGGCGGCCGATCTGGGGTCGCGAGTCGGCCGACTCGTCGAGCTCGTTGCCCAGCATGAGCACCAAACGCTCACGACGTCGGAGGGGGTTCGGAAGCTCGTCGACGCCGCGTTGGACGCCGATGGCAAGGCAGCCCAGGCCGGGTACGCCGAGGCGTGGGAGCACCTTCGCAACGCTCAGAAGGCGCTGGAGGAGATCGGCGGTGATCGGCGTGCCCTCACCCGCGAGCTCGAGATGGCCCGCTTCCAGGCCGACGAGATCCGAGCGGCCGGCTTCGTCGCCGGAGACGAGGAGCGGCTGCGGACCGACGTGACCCGGCTTCGGCACGGCGCCGAGATCGGCGAGTCCCTGGCCGCCGCTGCCAGACATCTCGGAGACGAGGAAGCGGGAGAGGCGCTGGCCCAGGCGGCGGCCGCCATCGAGAGGGCATCGCGACTCGATCCCACGCTGGAGCCTGTGACCGATCAGATCACCGAGGCGTCCCGACTCGTCTCCGAGCTGGGAGCCGAGGTCTCTCGATCGTTCGAGGAGATCTCTCATGAGCCAGGCTCGCTGGACGAGGCCGAGGACCGGATCGCCAGGCTCGGCGCCCTCCAGCGCAAGTACGGCGCGGATCTCGATGAGGTGCTCGCGTTTGGAGAGAAGGCCGAGGCAAGGGCGACCGAGATCGAAGCGCTGCTCGACTCCGCCGACGACCTTGCCGCCCAGTACGGCGCGGCACTCGCTGCGGTCGAAATCGCTGGAACCGAACTCTCGTCGGCGCGGCAACGCGCCGGAGAGCGCCTCGCCGCCAAGGCCATCGAGCATCTCTCTGATCTCGGTTTCGCCGAACCGGTGGTCCGGGTCGACCTGCAGCCGACCGAGCCGGGACCCACCGGCACCGACCGGATCCTTCTCGCTTTCGCGTCGACCGCCAGCCTCGAGCCCGGCCCCGTGTCGAGGGTGGCTTCGGGAGGCGAATTGAGTCGCCTGGTGCTGTCGCTGCGGCTCGCTGCTGGCGTCGCCGATGCCCCGGTCATCGCGTTCGACGAGATCGATGCCGGGATCGGTGGAGCGACTGCGCTTGCCACGGGCCGCAAACTCGCCGACCTGGCGACCGGCCGCCAGGTCCTCGCCGTGACACATTTGCCCCAGGTCGCCGCATTCGCCGATGCCCATTTCGTCGTCGAGCGCGTTGGAGATCGAGCGGCGGTGCGGAGGGTCGATGGCGAAGAGCGGATCGCTGAGTTGACCCGCATGCTCGGTGGCCTTCCCGAGTCGGAACGGGGCCGCCAGCACGCGGCCGAGTTGCTCGACCTGGCCGGCGGTTGAGACGGTCGATGGGCGCTGCCGGGGCCACTGGTAAGCTGCCGCATCCCGAGCCGAGAGCGTGAGTTGGCCAAATACGTATTCGTCACCGGGGGCGTGACCTCCAGCCTGGGCAAAGGCATCACCGCAGCGTCGCTGGGTCGACTCCTTGCCGCCAGAGGCCTGAACGTCGTCTCCCAGAAACTCGACCCGTACATCAACGTCGACCCGGGAACCATGAACCCGTTCGAACACGGTGAGGTCTACGTCACCGAGGACGGGGGAGAGACCGACCTCGACCTGGGTCACTACGAACGCTTCATCGGACGCAACCTGCGCCGCGATTCGAATGTGACTACGGGTGCGATCTATCAGTCGATCATCCGCAAGGAGCGTCGCGGGGACTTCCTCGGCGCCACGGTCCAGGTCATCCCGCACGTGACCAACGAGATCAAGTCACGGATCCGAAAGCTCGGCGACGACGAGTCCATCGATGTGGTGATCACCGAGATCGGCGGCACCGTCGGCGATATCGAGAGCCTTCCGTTCCTCGAAGCCATCCGTCAGGTCCGCAAGGACGTCGGGCGGGGCAACACGTGTTACATCCATGTCACGCTCGTCCCGTACCTCCCTGCGAGCGAGGAGCTGAAGTCCAAGCCGACCCAGCATTCCGTGGCCGAGCTCCGCGCCCGCGGCGTCCATCCCGATGCGATCGTCGTCCGCTCCGACCGACCAATCGACGAACCCGTGGTCCGCAAGATCAGCCTCTTCTGTGATGTCGACGCCGACGCAGTCGTCAACGCCGTCGATGTCGGCAACATCTACGACGTCCCGCTCGTGCTGCACGACCAGGGGCTCGATGACGTCGTCCTGCGCACGCTGCAGCTGGAAGCCCCCGACCCTGATCTCACCGGGTGGCAGGCCATGGTCGAGCGTATGGAGAGGGCCACGGGATCGGTCACCATCGGCATCGTCGGCAAGTATGTCGACCTACCCGATGCCTACCTCTCGGTCGTCGAGGCGCTGCGTCACGGTGCGATCGAGACCGACGTGAACCTGGATCTGCGGTGGATCCCCTCCGACGAGCTCGATGGGCTGTTGGCGCCCACCTACCTCTCCGAGCTCGACGGCATCCTCGTCCCCGGAGGCTTTGGCATCCGCGGGATCGAAGGGAAGATCCAGTCGATCCGGCACGCTCGCGAGGAGCAGATTCCGTTCCTCGGATTGTGCCTCGGTCTCCAGTGCGCGGTTATCGAGTACTCCCGCCACGTTCTTGGTCTGAGTGATGCCCATTCCTCGGAGTTCGACCCGATGACGACGCATCCGGTGATCGATCTGATGGAGTCCCAGCAGGACATCGAGGACAAGGGCGGGACCATGCGTCTCGGCGTGTACCCGGCCAAGCTCAGCGAGAATTCGCTTGCGCGAACCTTGTACGGCGAGGAGCTCATCTATGAGCGGCATCGTCACCGTTTCGAGGTGAACAACCGGTATCGCGCCGATCTCGTCGACAAGGGAATGGTGCTCTCCGGTGTCTCGCCAGACGACCGCCTCGTCGAGATCGTCGAGCTTCCCTCCCACCCGTTCTTCATCGCTTCACAATTCCATCCCGAGTTCACCTCGAGGCCAGACGCGGCGAATCCGCTCTTCACCGGCTTCGTGGCGGCAGCCAAGCGCTATCGCGATCAGCGCGTGGCGACGCCTGCCGAGGAGTCGATCTCCGTCAACCAGCCGTGACGGACGGCTTCGAGGTCGTCGGTTCGCGACGTCTTGCCTCCACCGATCTCTTCTCGTTCGAGCGCCTGCACCTCGTCGACCCGGAGGGCCGCGGGTTCTCGAGGGACGTTCTGCGTCACACCGGAGCAGTCGCCGTCGTGCCCCGCATCGACAACGACGTCGTCTTGATCCGGCAGTACCGCGCAGCTGCGGGACGAGCGTTGCTCGAGATCCCCGCCGGGAAACGCGATGTTCCTGGAGAGCCTCCCGAGGAGACGGCTCGACGCGAGTGCGCAGAGGAAGTCGGTTTCACGCCTTCCCGCTTGGCGCCTCTCGCAGAGTTCTACACCGGGCCAGGCTTCACCGACGAGTTCATGGTGGTGTTCCAGGGAGACGACCTCACCCCGGTTCCGACGAGCCCGGTCAGCCACGAGGAGGTCGCCGCCGAGATCGTGAGGATCTCGCTCGAAGACGCGTTGGGTCTGATCCGCAGCGGTGAGATCGTGGATGCGAAGACCATCATCGGGCTGACGCTGGCGACGTGAGAGAGCAGGTCGAGGAGTACCTGGCGGCTCTTGCCGCAGAGCGA
>JABDIW010000047.1 GCA_013003515.1 Acidimicrobiia bacterium | reverse complement strand
CCCCCCCGACCCAGCCAACCGATACAACAGGGGGTTTCGTGTCGGACAGCACTACCAAGACATCCGACGAGCGCGATCTCCGCACGCCACTGAAGCTCATCTCGCTCTGGCACCTCTTCGGTGCGTTCGCGTGTGTCGTCGGTATTCTCCTCGCTCGTCGCAGCGGCGACGTCGAGCTTCCGTGGATGCCGAAGTTCGCGCTCCAGGGTTTCTTCAGTGTCGCCTTCGTCGCCAACATGGCGAGCTCCTACGGCGTCACTGCCCGGACCAAGTGGGCCCGCACGGTCTCACTGGTCGTCAACTATCTCTTCGCCCTCGTGGCGGGATCCGTCACCCTTCACCTGTTCGACGCCTATCGCGCAATCGGCGACCTCGGCGAAGGGCTGTTCCAGGCCTTCGTGCCGTTCCTCGTGGTCGGCGTCGGTCTGCTGTGGGTCCTCGTCGCCGGCCAATTGCTGGCCAAGGAACCCACCGCGGTGGGGCCCGCCCGGCTTCGCACCGCCGGCCGGGTGCTCGCCGCCCTCGCCGGTGTGTGGTTCGTCATCGCCGCGGACCCCACCGGCCTGCTCTCGTCGCTCGCCGACGACCTCACCCGACCCCTCACCCTCGGGGCAGTTGCGGTCACCGTCGCCGCTGCGCTCGCCACCCGCTTCATGTGGTCCCGGCCGGTCGCCCGCCACTTCGGCACGACCCGTTCGACCGAGGAAGCGCTCAGCGGTCTGGCCTTCCTCTCGCCGAACCTTCTCGGCTTCCTCATCTTCTTCGCGTTCCCGCTGATGTTCTCGCTCTGGGTCAGCTTCTTCGACTGGGACACGACGAACACCAACAGGGACTTCATCGGATTCAGCAACTACATCCAGGCGTTGTCGCTCGACTTCTCCGACGCAGGCGCGGCCAACGCCGGCACCGAGGTGCTCAAGCCCGGTTACCAGGTCCTCATGAACGCCGACTGGTTCGGCCAGCACTGGGTGATCGGCGCCCGCGATGTCGAGTTCTGGCTCTCGATGCGCAACATCACGTTCTTCCTCGTCCTCGCCGTGCCGCTCGCTGTTCTCCCTGCGCTCCTGCTCTCCAGCGTCCTGGCCTCACAGCTGCCGGGCATGAAGATCTTCCGAGCTATCTACTTCGTCCCCTCCGTCGCCGGCGTCATCGGCGTCTCGATCGTGTGGGGTCAGATGTTCGATGGGACGATCGGTTGGATCAACTACATCACCGACCTCCTGGGCCTCTCGGAGGCAGGTTCGGGTCAGGGCTGGCTCACCGATCAGAGCACCGCGCTCTTGTCGATGGTGATCGTGTTCGCGTGGATGAACTTCGGGTTCAACACGGTGCTGTACCTCGCGGGGCATCAGGCCATCCCCAAGGAGCTCTATGAGGCGGCGGAGATCGACGGCGCCAACACGTGGCAGATCTTCCGGCGCATCACCGTGCCGCAGTTGCGCAACACCACGTTCTACGTGTTGGTCACCACCTCGATCCTGGCGCTCCAGCTCTTCGACATCGTGTGGATCCTCGCTCGGCCCGATGTCGGCGGACCGAACAACGCCACGCTCACTCCGGTGCTCACGCTCTACCAGGAGGCGTTCACCAACAACCGCCAGGGCTACGCCTCGGCGCTCGCGTGGGTGCTCTTCATCGTCATCTTCGGCTTCACGTCGGTGCAGTTCCGTCAGCAACGAGATGAAGCGAGTGCGGGAGGACTGTCGTGAGCGTCAAACGCAAGGGTCCGAGAGCGAGCGCCGTCCGGGCGCTCACCTACACCACACTGGTGGCCGTCGCGGCCGTGGTGGTCTTCCCGTTCATCGTGGCCCTCTCGACCTCGACCAAGAACAGCCAGGACATCTTCAACTACCCGCCGACGCTGATCCCTCGGGAGAACCAGACCATCGCAGCCGCCGAGGTGGGCCTCGAGGGCGAGGATCTGGCGCTCTACAGCTTCGACGACAGCGATGCGACCTACGCCCTGGTCGACAACAACGTTTCGGTGGCCGAGTTCCGCCCGCTCGACGATCTCGAACGAGTGGTACGGCTCGAAGCCGGCCCCGCCGTGGAGGCGGGGTCGACCGTGCTCATCGACGGCGAGGAAGAGGATGTCTTCCTCATCGACGTCGACGGGGTCACGACCGAGGCCTACCGTTCCCGCCTCACCTCGGGTGGCCGGTTCGTGTCGGTCGACGACGCGTCGGATGTCCGTGTCGATCTCGTCAACCTCGTCGACCCGCTGACGCAGTTCGGGCCCCGGCTCGAGAACTTCCGTGAGGTCGTCGTCGACAAGGACCTCGGCCGGTCGCTGACCAACACGGTGCTCGTGACGATCGCCGTGGTGCTCGGTCAGATCATCACGTCGATCCTCGGCGGCTACGCCTTCGCCCGGATCGACTTCAAGGGCCGCAACTCGCTGTTCCTTCTCTACCTCGGCTCGGTGATGGTGCCGTTCGTGGTGCTCATCATCCCGCTCTTCCAACTGATGTTGCAGTTCGGTTGGCTCGACAACCTCGCCGCACTCATCATCCCGTTCGCCTTCACCGCCTACGGCACGTTCCTGATGCGTCAGTTCTTCGTGGGCATCCCGAAGGAGATCGAGGAGGCGGCCCTGCTCGACAATGCGTCGCGGTGGAAGATCCTGTGGCGGATCATGGTGCCGCTGGCCCGACCGGCGATCGCCACGCTCGCCACCTTCGGGTTCCTCTACGCCTGGAACTCGTTCTTCTGGCCGTTGGTCATCATCAACTCGGGCAATCCCGACGGCCGGGTGCTCTCGCTCACGCTGTCGACGCTCGGCGGTCGCTCGAGCACCGACCTCAACCTCGTGTTCTCGGGAGCGATCATCGCGATGGCCCCACCGATTCTCGTGTTCCTGTTCGCCCAGCGGTACTTCGTCGAGAACTCCGCTTCCAGCGGTCTCAAGTAGCGGTCTCAAGTAGCGGTCTCAAGTAAAGGCTCCACTCATGGCAGAAGTCGCATTTCGCTCCGTCTCGAAGAAGTACAAGGGGGACGGCCCCCTCGCCGTCGACTCGCTCGACCTCACCATCTCCGACGGTGAGTTCATGGTGCTCGTCGGACCCTCGGGGTGCGGGAAGTCGACCGCGTTGCGCATGATCGCCGGACTCGAGGAGATCACCGACGGGGAACTGCAGATCGGTGAGAGTGTCGTCAACGACGTCCCCCCGGGCGACCGCGACATCGCCATGGTGTTCCA
>JABDIW010000013.1 GCA_013003515.1 Acidimicrobiia bacterium | reverse complement strand
GCGGCACAGAAAGCCATCGCCCCACCAACACGGCCGTCACCGGCACCGCCACGATGGCTACGAGGAAGGCCAATCGGTAGGCGGTCAACACGACGTGAAGACCGCCAACGTTCAGGTCGACGATTGGGTGCATCACCCGCCCGCCGGTCGAGACGTCTCGAAGGTACCCGTGAGGACGAGGTTGGGGACACCTGCCGCCGACCACGTACCCGAGAGCGTGTACTCGTCACCGGCAGCACCAAGGCGACCCTCGAAGACGAGGACGCCCGCCGCGTCCTCAGCCGAACCATCGGCCAGAGTGAACCGCACCACACCGCCGGCGATGGTCCACGCCGCCGGTCCGAGGACGGACTCCTCACCATCGGCATCCACCGAAAGCATGGTGACCGTGCCCGATGCCGGGCTGTCGGCGACGAAGTCGAGGCTGATCGGCATCGCCTCGCCCGCCAGCTGGCCGTATCCCTCCTCACACTCCTCTTTCGTGATTGTCGCCGGCGGCTGATCGAAGGGCATTTCGATGATGATGTCGTCCAGGGCGTCCACGGTGCCGATGGTGAGGGTTCCCGTCCAGGTCCCGCCGAGATCGATTGCCTCGAGGTAGATGGTGCAGCATGCACGGACGTCGGTCCGGCAGACCTTGGCGGTGGGAGCAGACTGGCCTTCTGTCAGGAAGACGTTCCACTCTGCCGTGGCCGGAGCCGCCTGGACCTCGACCGATGACGACCCGCCGAATGCACCCTCGCCGAGCAGCTCGAACGTCAGGCTGGTGCCGACATCGGGGACAGCAGACACCCGGGCAGTGACGGCGAACTCGACCGGGCTCACCGGGGTGGCCACGGCGGTGACGTTGGCGAGTTGCAGCAGCTTCTCCTTGTCGAGCGGAGGCTGCGGCGGCTCCGCGGTGGCGCGCACGTCGTTGATGACCCGCAGCACCGCCTCATCGACCCGCAGCACTCCACCGCCAAGGTCATCGGCAACGAGGGTCGAGGTGTCGGAACCGTCCCGAGCAGGGACGCCTGCGTAGGCCGTCTCGTCCAGAATCTGCTTGATCTGCGTGGCCGTCAGCTTGGGGTTGATGGATTGCAGCAGCGCGATCGTGCCTGTGACCATTGGCGTTGCGAATGACGTCCCGCTGGCGTTGATGGTCCGGCCATCGGCGCCCACCCCGACCGGGATGTCCACGCCAGGAGCCGCGATCGTGACCTCACCACCCGTGGACCGATTGGTGAAGTTGGCGCCGTTTCCCTCCCCGTCGACCGCAGACACCGTGATGACGTTCGGAAGGGCCAACCCCCCTGGACCGTAGTTGGTGCCGTCGAGCCCGCCGGCCTCGTTGCCGGCCGCGGCGACGAACACCACGTCGGGACGGAGCTCGTGGACTTTGGCGAAGAACCTCCGGTAGACCTCGTTGTTGTGGGCGTTGGCTGCTTCCGGTTTTATCGGGCCAAGCGACATGTTGATGACCTTGGCACCACCGTTGATCTGCGCCACCAGACTCGCCAGTGTCCTGCCACCCCAGGCGGTACCGCCAAACTCGGCGTCAGGAGGCACCGGTCCGTCGAACACGTCGCTGACTGCCACCTCCAGCTTCTCTCCGAGAACAGACGCAACCCCGGCTACGCCACCGTTGTTGCCATCGGCAGCGATCACGTGGGTTACGCAGGTGCCGTGATTGAGGCCACCCATGTCGGGAACACCGTTCTTGTCGACTGACATGACGCCGATTCCGTCGGTGGGCTTCAAACCGGCGACCGACGAGCTGCCGTCGATCTCAGTCGAGGCGGCCATGAGACCCGTGTCAGTGACTCCGATCTTGACCTTCTTCGTCTCGATTCCGCTGGCGCGAATGATGTCGTGGGCGTTTTTCAGACCAATGACGTCATACGGTCGGGCGTTGTCGCCCTCGGCGTAGTGCGGATCCGCAAACGGCCCGGTCGAAGTGCACTCTGACTGCTTCTGGACGAGCTGAGTCTCCGGTCCGGCGCTCTGGACTCCGAGCTGCGACGTTGCGATGTCGATGGCAGCCACGAGATCGGCTTCGCTGGTGCCCATTGTCTCGATCTGGAACAAACCGATCAGCTCGACCGAGCCGACCACGGACCCGCCGACGGCACTCGCCACGGCCTCTGCGTCGGCGCGACCCAGGCCCGCGCCGAGGAGGACGTCGACCCGGTTGGCCGGGACGACACCCCACGTCGAGGTCGCGATCAGGGTCGCGTCGTCGGGGGCAACCGTCTCAGCTGCTCCGAGGTCGGGCACGCTGGTCGTCGGCGTGACCTCCGAACTCGCCGTCGTCGACGTCGCTGAACCTCCCGGCGCCGCGGGATCGACGGTGGCATCACCGTCCCCTCCTGAACACCCGGCACCACCGAGGAGGGAGAGGATGACGATCAACACACCGAGCGAGCGGTGCCGTGGCATGACGAGAACCTTTCGACGATCAACTTGGCCGAGGCGAACCTATGCCCGCAGTCACGTGGGTTCCTAGAGTCGAACGACCTCCTTGGCGCAACAGGTGGACGCAGTCGGCGCCAAATCGGGTCATTCTGCGTCGAGGCGGGCATCCTGGAATAGGAGGAGTCGAACCTCGGTTAGCGTCGGGGTCAGCCAATCGAATCTGAGGAGCACCATGCCCACCGTTGAACTCACCAAGGACGACTTCGAGCAGACGATCGTCGACAACGACCTCGTCCTCGTGGACTTCTGGGCCGAGTGGTGTGGGCCGTGCCGCTCGTTTGCCCCCATCTTCGAGGATGCCTCCAACGAGCACGGCGATGTGGTCTTCGCCAAGGTCGACACCGAGGCGCAGCAGGAGCTGGCCCAGTACTTCGAGATCCGCTCCATCCCGACACTCATGGTGTTCAAGGAGAAGGTCCGGATCTTCTCACAGCCCGGAGCTCTTCCTGGTTCGGCTCTTCAAGACCTGATCGCGCAGGCCAAGGACCTGGACATGGCCCCCATCCATGAAGAGATCGCCAAGACCGCCGATCACGAGCACGAGGATCACGCCGGCCACGAGGACCACTCGGACCACGAGCACGCCTGATCCGTCGAACGGAAGTCAGCCCAGCCCTGTGACGTAGGGCGTCAGAACGCGTTGGGCCTCGTCGAGGTCGCGGCGGTGAACGAACACCCTGGACACCACCCGGCGGCCCAAGGGCCCGGGATCGGTCTCGACGTTGGCGGGTATCCCGGCGTCGTTGAGCAGCGCCCATGCCTCTTCCGCCTGGGACCGATCGTCGAACTCGGCAGCGGCGACCAGCGTCTTGGGCCGGGCCACGTCAGCCTTCCGCGCCGCCGGTGAAGTTCCAGCCCGCCAGCCTCACGGTCGGGGCATGGACCAGGCCAGGACCGAACTCCGAGTCTGCGAAACGCCCGTCGTCGGCGACTCCGAGAACCCGACCCGGCGCCAGCGCGTCCACGAAGGACTGGGTGAACCGAAGGTTGGTCACTGCTCCGGTCACGGCACCGTTCTCGATCATGAACGTTCCGTTCCTGGTCAGGCCGGTGACCACCTGCGACTTGGGGTCGAGGATACGGCAGTAGTTGAACGTCGAGACGTAGAGACCCCGCTCGACATCGGCGATGAGATTCTCGACATGCTCTGATCCACCACGGAAGAACATGTTGGTGGGGATCGCACCCCATGCCTCCCCACCGGCAATCGAGTGCCCTGTCGAAGCAGTCCCCGCCTTGCCCCCGGTCCTCCGGTCGTGGACCGGGTCGCCGGTGACACCGTCGCCGATGAGCAGATGGCGACGCTTCGGTGTGCCCTCCGCATCGAATGCAAGACCCAGAGCACGCGGGTCGGCGGAATCGTCGACGAGCTCGACCGCCTCGTCGAACTGAAGCGCTCCGGTGTCCACGAAGGACTGGCCTTCATTCACGGCCTTGCCGTTGAACCCGTAGAACCCCAGGAAGATGGCGATCGTCGCCACGCATTCGGGGGCAAGAACCACCTCGTACTCCCCCGGCTTGATGTCGTACGCCGCCGCCGAGTCGCGAGCTCTCTGCGAGGCGAGGATCCCGGCAGCGTCGCCGGCGAGATCGTGGAGAGCAACCGATGTCTGATGGGCCGATCCGGCGGACGTGTCGGTCTGCTGGATGCCATCGACCGTGGCCCGGGTCATCCTGCCTTTGCCGCTGTGGCCCCGGCTGTTGGCGAAGGCATGGTCGGTGGCCTCGGTGTCGCAGTACCCGGCTGCGACGAGGCCGTCACCGGCGTCGATGAAGTCGGCAACGATCGTGCTGCGCTCCTCAGGGGTGGCTTCGGCCGTGCCGACGTCGTAGTGCTCGTCGATCTGAGGAATCTCCTCCGGGGGTGAGACGCCGGGCCAGTCCCCGTCGACCGGCTGCAGCGCAGCGGCTTCGATGGCACCGTCGACCAGGGAACGGAGACCGTCATCATCCACTCGTGACGTTCGTGCAGACGTGACCCGGCCATCGACCGCGACCTTGAGCGCAACGGCG
>JABDIW010000002.1 GCA_013003515.1 Acidimicrobiia bacterium | reverse complement strand
ATCGCGATGTTGTTGAAGATGCAGAAGCCCATCGCACGAGACGGAGTTGCGTGATGGCCCGGAGGGCGGACCGCACAGAACGCCGCGTCGGCCGCTCCGGCAGCGACGGTCTCGATGGCGGCAAGGCCGGCCCCGGCAGCTCGCAGCGATGCCTCCCACGACTCGCCCACCACCACCGTGTCGGCGTCGATGGCACCTCCACCCGAGGCGCAGAAGCGACGGATCGCCTCGATGTAGTCCGGCGAATGGACGCGACGAAGCTCGACGTCGTCGATCGGAGGTGCCTCGATCGGGATGAGCTGAGCCTGCGACAGCTCGAGTCCGGCGTGCGCAGCAGCAAGACGGTCGGGGCGCTCAGGGTGTCCGCTCCCCGTGTCGTGGGCGAGGAAGACCTCGTGGGTGACAACTGCGAGTCTCACGGGATTGACTCTGCCACGACACCAGTACGATCTGCCGCCATGTCGGTAGACGCCAACCGGTCGAAGCTCGTGACGCGCGGCTCGTGGCCCGACTCCGTGACCTTGAGACGGGGTTGGGCGCGGGCAGAAGCGCGTCCCTGGAACGACGACCACTCGGAGGCCAGCCTCCGCCTCCTGCGGGGAGGGTCACCGTTCCTGTCCGCCTGCACCGACACCGTCACCCAGCTCGGCGCAACGGGGGTGCTGTCTCCTCCGCTTCCCACCGGCGCCCAGAAGGTGTGGCTGCGTGCCGGCTACGAGGTCTTTCTCGAGTTGGCGCTGATGCGCCTCGATCTCGGCAAACCGCTCCCAACACCGGATCACCTGGTCGTCGAGGCCAGCGTCGAGTGCATCGACAGGATCGCTGCGATCGACGCCGCGGCGTTCGACAGCTTCTGGCGTCTCGACCGTCGCGGGCTCGAGGAAGCCATGGAGGCGACCAAGTCGGCCCGGCTCTTGATCATCCGTGATCCCAACGGTGAAGCGGCAGGGTTTGCCATCGTCGGCCTCGGAAGCGCCATCGCCTATCTGCAGCGGGTCGCCGTGCACCCGGACTGGCAAGGTGCGGGAATGGGCCGATCACTGATTCGTGTCGCTGGTCGGATGGCACGGTCACATGGCGCCAACGCGGTGCTCCTCAACACGCAGTTCGACAACAGCGGAGCCCTGTCGCTCTACGAGTCCGAGGGATATCGCAGCCTCCCCGAACCGCTCGCGTTGCTGCGCATCTAGCGCCGTACCGCGGCGCCGGTAACCTCGGATCCCGCATGCCCACACGACTCCCCGACCGGTACCACCTCCAGGTCCGCCTCGGTAGGCACAACGATCTCGAGGAGTGGCTGGCCATCGACTCGGCGCTCGATCGTCCTGTCCTGGTGAGGTTCCTGGGGCCCGAAGCCGACACCCATCGCGTTGCGGCGTTCCTCGAATCGGTGCGGTCGTGCGCTTCGGTGCAACACGTGCACCTGGCCGAGGTCTACGCACTGGGCAGCGACGAGACCGGGGCGTACGTGGTGAGTGAGTGGGCGGGAGGCGTGACCCTGGAGGACCGGGTTCACGCCGGAGAGTCGATCCCGGTCGACGAGTACCTCCCCAACGCGGCAGGGCTCGCCGAGGCGCTGGCCATGCTCCACGGTGCCGGGCGAGTTCACGGAGCGATCGCTGCCGACGCCATCCAGTTCTCCGCCGCACACCCGGCGAAGCTCGGCGGATTCGGTCTTCCATCCACCGTTCACCATCCCAGCGAAGACACTGCGGCGTTGGCGTCGACCCTGCAGCGGGCAGTGACCATGGGACCGGATGTTCCCCCCTCCCACGTCGCAGCCGGGCTCCATCCCTCCATCGACACCGCGCTCGACGCCGCCAAGGGTGGCACGCTCGACGCCGGTGGTCTCGCTGCCGCCCTCCGGTCGGCGCCCTCACCGTCGGCCAGAACGCGACAGCCTGCATGGTCCTGGACGTGGATGACCCTCGGAGGGGTCCTCATCGCCGCCGCCCTCGTCCTCGCCATCGCCGGACTTGCCCTCCAGCGCGACCCGGACACACCATTCCTGGCCCCGGGCGGTGTCGATCGCGTGGTGTCCCCGTCGACGACGACACCCCAGCAATCGGTCTTGCCCGTTGGGCAGACTCCCCTGGCGTTCCAGGCCGCGGTACTCGACCCGTTTGGTGACGGGATCGAGCGGGATGAGGAGCTCCCCTTGCTTTCGGATGGCAACGAGGCGACCTCGTGGCGATCGGAGGCGTACTCCCAGCCACTCGGAGAGGGCAAACCGGGTGTCGGAGTGAGTTTCACGCTCGGGGACACGGCCCCCGGCCTCATCGAGGTGATCGGCTCGGTGGGGATCAGGTTCGAGATCGGCTGGCAGTCGACGCCTGACGAAGCGTGGGAACGGCTCGCCTGGGGCGCCATCCGCACCGGTGAGGCTTCGTTCCCCCTGCCACAGCGACCCGGCGGCACCTGGCGCCTCTGGATCACCGACCTTCCTCTCGTCGACGGTTCTCATCAGGGAGCCATCCAGGAAGTACGTTTCCTCCCGTGACGGACCGGGCACACCAAGACGTCGACCTCATCGCCCGCTATCTCTCCGGCGATGTCGGAGCCTTCAACGAGTTGATGGAGGCTCATGAGGACCGCGTGTTCGGGATCTGCCTGCGAATCATGCGTGACCGGGAGGCCGCCCTCGATGCCGCCCAGGAGACGTTCATCACCGTGTTTCGTAAGGCGGATCGGTACCGCGCCGAGGCTGCGTTCTCGACCTGGCTGTACCGGGTTGCCGTCAACACGTGTTACGACCAGCTCCGCAGACGCAAGCGGCGCGCCGCCGACAGCCTGCCCGACGCCCACGACCCAGCCGACCCTCGCTCGGGCGATGAATTCGCCGCCGTCGAGGTACGTCCCGCCATCGAGGATGCCCTTGCCGAACTGGCCCCCGAGTTTCGCTCGGCAGTCGTGCTCGTCGACCTCGAGGGGCTGTCGCTCGAGATGGCAGGAGACGTGCTTGGCGTCCCCGTGGGAACGGTGAAGTCGCGCGTGTTCCGGGGACGGCGACGACTGGCCGAGCTTCTCGGGAACCTCGGCGCCCCACCGCGACATCCAAAGGACGAGACCAATGCATGACCATGACTTCGACCTCGTGATGGCGATCGCTGCCGAGGAGGCAGTGGATCCAACCCAGCGTGCTGCGGTGGACGCATGCCTCGAATGCTCAGCCGATCTGGTGGCACAGCGAGCCGCCCTGAGCGCGCTGTCCGAGATGAGCCCGGCCGCACTCGAGCCCATGGAGCGCCAAAGGCTGCGGGCTGCGGTCCAAGAGGAGTTGAACCTCGTCGAACCGGACGCCGGGAAGCAGCCGGCCAGGAGCCGCCCCCGATTCACCTGGGCATGGGTGGGAGCCGGGGCCATGGTGCTCATCGGATTCGTGGCGGTAGCCGGCCTCTTCGATGGGTTGACTGCTGGAGGCGACGACGCCGCAGAGACAGCCGCCCTCGATCGGGTCAACACCACGACAACCGCTGCCGGCATCCAGGAGTCGGGCGGTGATCAAGCCCTCACCACGACAACCGCCGTCGGGAACCGTGATGGGCTGAGCTCGACAGAGGACACCGAAGCACCCGCCGCGGCACCGGACCTCCCCTACCGGTTCGACTTCGAGGCCGTTGACCCAGACACGCTGCGAGAGCTCGCCACGCTCACCCCGGAGAACGCCTATGCGGAGCTCGGCGGGTCGGCGCGTACGGCAGGGCCCGTCCCCCTCGAACTCGAGCTGGCGTGTGAGGACGCCGGCCTCGCCGAGGTCGGGCCCGCATCCGACTCGTACCCTTTGTTCCAGGGCGATTACGAAGGCGCCGCCGCCTACTTGTGGGTGTACGTCACGTCCGATGGTCCGGTGACGGTGGTCCACGACGCCACAACGTGCGCCGTCGTGAAGATCTTGCGCTGACGGCCAGCCGTAGGCACCCTCCTGGGGACTAACCTCGCTGGGATGGAGGACTTCCCGAAGACCGTCGCCGACTTCCTCGAATCCACCGCAACCAAGGTCCGCACAATGACCGTCGACCGGGTTGCCGGCTGGGCACGATGGGCGGCGCTCGGCATGGTCATCGCCGTGTTGGCATTGATGGCCGTCGTGTTCCTCCTCATCGGGCTCTTCCGGATCCTGGCCGAGGTCGTTCAGAGCCCGACCATCGCCTACGCGATCCTTGGCGGCATATTCGTGGTCGTCGGTGCGTTGGTCTGGCGTCAGAGAAACCACCCCAAGGAGTGAATGTGTCAGAAACGGTGCTCATCATCGGATCGGGTCCCGCCGGGCTCACGGCAGCCGTGTACGCGGCCCGCGCCGACCTCTCCCCTCTGATGATCGAAGGCATGGCGGCTGGGGGCCAGCTGATGCTGACCACAGATGTCGAGAACTACCCCGGGTTCCCCGACGGGATCATGGGGCCCGACCTCATGGGTCAGTTCCGCAAGCAGGCAGAGCGGTTCGGAACCCGGATCGTCAGTTCCGACGTCACCAAGGTCGACTTCTCCGCTCGTCCGTTCAAGGTGTGGGTGGACCAGGACCTGCACGAAGCAGACTCCATCATCATCTCCACCGGTGCCTCCGCCCGCTGGCTGGACGTGCCCGGAGAAGAGAAGCTGCGTGGCTATGGCGTGTCCGCATGTGCCACGTGTGACGGATTCTTCTTCCGCGACAAGGAGATCATGGTTGTGGGAGGCGGAGACTCCGCCATGGAGGAAGCCCTCTTCCTCACCAAGTTCGCCTCCAAAGTCACCATCGTCCACCGCAGGGACGAGTTCCGGGCCTCGAAGATCATGGCCCGTCGGGCCATCGAGCACCCCAAGGTCGAGGTCATGTGGGATTCCGTGATCACCGAGATCAAGGGAGACACGGCCGTGACCGGGGTCATGGTGGAGAACACCAAGACCGGCGATGTCACCGAACATGCCACGGACGGCGTCTTCATGGCGATCGGTCACGATCCAAACACCAGTATCTTCCAGGGAGTCCTCGACCTCGACGACGAGGGATACATCGTCGCCGACGGGACCGCGACATCCATCGACGGCGTGTTTGCCGCAGGAGATGTCGTAGACAAGGTGTACCGTCAGGCCATCACAGCTGCCGGCATGGGATGCCAGGCGGCACTGGACACAGAGCGCTGGCTGGCAGCCCACGAAGAGGGTTGATCGCGGAATGCCCGCCCCGCTGCCGGGGTTGAGGCCCGTACCAACAGCACAGAACGACATACAGGAGACGTAATGGGACAGAACACGATCACGACCACGGACCAGACGTTTGCCGAGCTCATCGCCGGCGATACCCCGGTCCTCGTCGACTTCTGGGCCGAGTGGTGCGGACCCTGCAAGATGATCGCGCCGGCGCTCGAGGAGATCGCGGGAAAGCAGGACGCATTGCGTGTGGCCAAGCTCAACGTCGACGACAACTCCCAGACCGCAATGCAGTACGAGGTCATGAGCATCCCCACCCTCATCGTCTTTGCCGATGGCATGGAGAAGAAGCGCCTCGTCGGAGCCAGGTCCAAAGCACAGCTCGAAACGGAGCTCGCCGAATTCATCGGCTGAGCGAGATATCTGCGACGATGGGGCCCGTATGCGGCTCTATCGCACAGGAAACAGCGGGGAGCCGGTCCGCGACATCCAGGACCGGCTTTTTGCGTTGGGATACAGCTGCCGTCCAGATCTCGCCGGGCGCTTCGAAGAGGCGACGGCGCGCGCAGTAGCGGAGTTCCAGGAAGCGCGCGGCCTGTCGGCCGACGGGATCGTTGGCCCCCAGACCTGGAACGCACTGGTTGCTGCCGGCTACCGGCTAGGTGACCGGACGATCTACTACCGGGTGCCGATGATGCGAGGCGACGATGTCGCCGAGGTCCAGCGCCGCCTCAACTCCCTTGGATTCGACGCTGGGAAAGTCGACGGGATCTTCGGTCCCGAGACGATGGACGCTCTGATGGACTTCCAGCGTAATCGCAATATGGAAGAAGATGGCATAGTTGGGACGGCGGTGGTCACAGAGTTCGAGCTGATCGAGCGGGCGACCCGCAAGCCAGGACGCGAGACCGTGCGCGAGCGTCAGTGGCTCCAAACCCTGGCCGGGACCCTGGCTGGACGTCGAGTTCTCCTCGATCCGTTTGCCCGGGATCAGGATGAGTCTGCGTCGGCATGGGGGGCGGCCATGGCTGCGTCACAGGCCCTCACCGAGACTGCCGCCAACCCTTTGCTGTCGCGGAGTGCCGACACCGCACCCAGCGATCGCACCCGCGCCACCCGCGCCAACCGGCTCGGAGTCGACCTGGTCGTGGCATTCGCCGAGACCCATGGCGACGATCCCGGTGTCTACTTCTTCGCCTCGGAGCACTCGGCGAGCGAGGCCGGGCGCACCATTGCCGACGCCGTTGCCTCAGCTCTGGGATTGAGCCCGAAAGGGCGTGCGATACCCATCCTTCGCGAAACGCGGATGCCGGCAATCGTCGTTTCTACCGAGCTATCCGAGAAGGTGGGACGGACCGCCGTCGACGGTCTCGTCACGGTCTTCGCCAGCGACTTCGCCGCTCAGCCGTAGAACTTGCGGTAGATGCGCTCCAGGTCGTCGAGGCTGGAGAACCCGATGACCATCTTCCCCTTGTCGCCATTGAAGTCGATGCGAACCTTGGTGCCGAGCTGATCGCGGAGGCGCTCCTCCAGTTCGATGATGGCGGCCGGCCTCACCCGGGCCTGGCGTGGTGTCACAACCGGTTCGGAGGGTTCATCGCTGCGAGCCCGAACCGCTTCCTCCACAGCTCGCACCGACCATCCCTCTTCAGCGGCCTTGTCCGCGATGTGAGCGCAGTACGCCTCGTCTTCGAGCGATGCCAGGGCCTTGCCATGGCCGGTTGACAGGTCACCACGATCGATCAACCCCTGAACCGAGGCGGGGAGTTGCAGGAGGCGCAGCACGTTGGTGACCGTGGTCCTCGACTTGCCGACTCGTGCCGCAATATCGTCGTGTCTCAAGCCAAAATCTTCCATAAGCTGTCTGAAGGCACCTGCCTCCTCGAGCGGGGACAGGTCTTCGCGCTGGACGTTCTCGATCAGCGCTTCGGTGAGGCTGGTGGTTGCATCACCGGTGCCACGAATCACCGCCGGGATCTCATCCAGACCGGCCATCCGGGATGCCCGAAGCCTCCGCTCCCCCGCCACCAGGACATAACGCTCACCTTCAGGTCGAACCACGATGGGTTGGAGTACCCCAACCTCACGAATCGATGCGGCCAAACCCTCGAGTGCCTCTTCATCAAACCGGTTTCGCGGCTGTTGGGGATTGGGATCCACGGCATCGACGGGAACGACACCGCTCGTCGATCGATCAACGGGGATCAGGGCATCGAGTCCCCGACCCAACCCGCTCTTACGTGCGGCCATGACGCCTCCTGAACTCTCGGCCCAGCTCACGGTAGGCAATCGCGCCCCGTGACATGGGATCAAACGCTTCGATCGGCTCTCCATAGGAAGGAGCCTCGGACAGCCGCACAGTGCGAGGCACGACGGTCCGGTAGGTGACCTCTCCAAAGTGCTGGCGTACCTGTGCGGCAACGTCGGCCGACAGCGTGGTGCGGCCGTCGAACATGGTCAGAACCACGCCCTCCAGTTCGAGTGCCTCATTGATGCTGGCCTGAACAAGCTGGATGTTCTTGACCAGTTGGCTGACACCCTCGAGGGCGTAGTACTCACACTGGATGGGGATCAACACCTCGTTGGCGGCAGCCAGACCATTGATCGTGAGCAACCCGAGCGATGGGGGACAGTCGATGAGAATCACGTCGAAGTCGTCCACGACCGCCTTGAGTGCCTCTGACAGCTTCTTCTCGCGGCTGAATGCCGACACCAGCTCGATCTCTGCGCCGGCGAGCTCGATGGTCGCCGGAAGCACCAGCAGATCTCGAACCGAGGTCGGTTCGACGGCGTCCTCGATCGGGACGTCGTTGACCAGGACCTCGTAGGTCGAGTACTCGATGGCACTTCGGTCGACGCCAAGACCCGACGTCGTATTCCCCTGGGGGTCGAGATCGACGAGGAGGACCCGTTCACCCTGCAATGCCAGGGCTGCACCGAGATTGATGGCCGTGGTGCTCTTGCCGACGCCGCCCTTCTGGTTGGCAATGGCGACGATGACTCCCACATTCCCTCCTAGGGCGATTGGCGCCTCATCACGAGGAGCCAGGCTGGACCGTCAAGAACATAGTCCGGAACCGAAGCGAGTGAGGCATCGAGACCCAGAGCCCCGGCATCATTGATGATTTGGTCTGCAGATTGGGGCGGCTCACTGCGCCGGGAGAGACCGACAACAGACGTGCCTCCCGGTGCCAGAAGTCGACGGGCAACCTCCGGGGTCCTCTTGGCAGGCACCGAACCTCGGAACACGACGCCGTCGAACTGCCCGGAAACGTCATCCACGTCACGTCGGGTCACGATGACGTTGGGGAGATCGAGGATGCGCACCACGCGTTCGAGCAGTCTGGTTCGCCGCCCACCTCTGTCGAGCAGCATCACTCGGGAGTCAGGCCACAGAATCGCCAGGGGGATGCCGGGAAGCCCGACTCCGGTCCCGACATCGAGAACCTCGGTCGGTTGCGTTATCCACCCGGCCGCAAAGGTCAGTGAGTCGGCGACATGTCTCACCCACACCCGTTCGGCCTCGTTGGGCCCCAGTCCGCCCGCAGGAATCGCTTCGTCGATGAGCCAGTCCGCAAATGTCGCAAGACTGGCGAGTTGGTGGTCGTCGAGAGCCCAACCCGCCCATTCTGCAGCTGATGCAGCCTGGGCGGGGTCATGTTCCACGTGGAACGGTCCCGTCTACTCCTCGTCGGACGACGAGGACCCTCGAGGCTCGACACCATCTTCGAGCGTGAGCACGACAGACCGGCTCGGATCCTCACCCTCAGAGAATGAGCGGATGTCGTCGATGTCGGCGATGGCATCGTGGACGACCTTGCGGTCAGCGGGGTTCATGGGCTCGAGCATGATCTCTCCACCGTGCTCGAGTAGCTCATCGGCGAGCTTGGCGGCGTAAATCCTCAATGCCTCACGGCGCCGTTCGCCATACCCGGCAATGTCGAGCCGCATGCGGGGGGCACCGTGTGTCTTCCGCTGCACGACTGTGCGCGTCAACTCGAGCACCGACTGCATGACAGCACCCTTCGCACCCACCAGTGCTTGAGTCTGCTCGCCGGAGATGTCCATGAAGAGGACATCGTCTTCGACCCGTGTGGTGATGTCACCCTCGAGTCCGACTGCAGTCACCAAACCGGTGAGAAAGTCCTTGGCCACCTGCTCCTGCTCGGCGATATCGGGTGTTTCGGTCATCCTGGGCTCCGCTTCGTCGCGTTTCTTGTTGGACTGACGCTGTGTTTGAGGCTTGCCGCCTCCGCCGCCGGCACCGGCATTGGCACGATCGCGGCCACCACGACCACCGTCACGGTTGCTGTCACGGCCACCACGACCGCCGCTGTCACGACCGCCGCCACGGCCTGCATCGCGGCCGCTACGACCACCTTGACGTTCGCCGCCACCGTCACGACGTCCCCCGCCCCGGTTCCGGCCCTGATCCTCGGTCTTCTTCGCCTCGGACTGACCGTTCTCGCCGTTGCCACGGCGACCTCGGCCCCTCCGGCGGCGACGCTTCTTGCCATCCTGCCGGACGGAGACCTTCACGACGGCGTCCTTGCTGCCAAACCCGAGGATTCCCGGCTTTGGTTCCTGAACGACCTCCACCTCGACACGGTCGCGGCCAACGCCAAGTTCGTTCAACGCTTCTTCGACACACGACTCGACAGATTTGCCGCGTACTTCGACCCACTCCATTGCTTACTTCTTTCTGCGGTTCTTTTTCTTGCTGGTATGTGGCGAAGGCCCGCTCGGTGAGCGTGGCTCAGCATCGATTGCGGCCGTCGCCACGGCGGCGGCCTCCGCCTTCGCATTCTCATGGTCACGGAGCAGCCACGCCTGCTGTCCGACCCGGAACAGGTTGCTGATGGCCCAGTACAAAACCAGACCGGCGGGGAAGCCCCACGAGATGAACCCGAAGAACAAGGGCATGATCCGCATTGCGGTCTGCATCCCCTGTGTTTGCGGCGTCTTTTCCTGGTCACCGCGACGGCGTGTCGTCTGGTACTGCTGGTAGTACGACGCCACGATCACGATGACGACCATGATCACGTAGGGGAGTGCGGTCAACAGCCCATCCGTCACCGCTTGACTCGGTGAAGTGAGCATGTCCATCCCCAGAAAACCGGTATCACCCTGGACCAGGGCATCGAACAGCGCAGAATCCTCGGGGATTGCGCTCGACCGAACCCATTGGTCGGGGAGCACTGGATCGGCGCCGATCGTGCCGAGGGCATCATTGGTGGCCGTTCCAAATGCGCTCCGGGTGACGCGGTTGACACGGAGGACCGAGAACAGGGCAAACCAAATCGGCATCTGCACGATGAGTGGAAGGCAGCCGGCAGCGGGGTTGACGCCCCTCTCCTGATACAGCTCCATCATCTTCTTGTTGAGCTCTTCGCGATTGCCCTTGTACTGCTGCTGGAGCTTCTTGACCTCGGGTTGGATCTCCTGCATCGCTCGCATCGACCGGGTCTGCTTGACGGTGAGAGGGAAGAGCGCGATCGAGATGAGCAAGGTCAGCAGGACGATGGCAATTCCATAATTTGGAATGATGTCGAAGAAGAAGGCGAGCAGATTGCCCATGCCCTCGAGCAGCAGGTTCCAGGGGTTCATGCGGCATCACCGCTTGGGGGCACAGGGTCGAATCCACCCTCGCGCCACGGATGACAGCGTCCGATCCGCTTCATCCCCATCCAGGTGCCTCGGGCCGCACCGTGGGTCTCGACCGCACCGATCATGTACGACGAGCATGTGGGGTGATAACGGCAGTTACGGCCAAGAAACGGCGATAGTGCCCGCTGGTATCCGCGAACCACGAGGCGAATCCACCACGCTAGGTGGTAGGGACGCAACTCTCGGTTCATGTCGCCCTCTCCTCTGCCTTCCGTACCGCCGTCGTGATCCACCCGACGAGCTCATCGTGGGGCGCCGTCACCACTGCCGGTGACGCAACCACGACGTACCCAAAGCCGGGCCGGAGGCTCAGACCCGCCATGATCGCCCGGATTCTCCGCTTGGCCCGGTTCCGGGCGACCGCAGATCCGACACGTCGACCTGCCACCAACCCTACGAGGGGGCCGGGGGAGTCGACGGGACCGATGGCAAGTGTGATCCCTCCCACACGATGCCTCGACCCGGATCCAAGAATCGTTGAGAACGCACCGCGCGAACGCAGGGAACCGTGCCGCTCAGGCGGAGAGGCGACGGCGGCCCTTCTCACGACGCCGCTTGACGACGGCGCGACCGGCGCGCGTCCGCATCCGGGAACGGAACCCGTGCTTGCGTTTGCGGCGCCGAGTGTTCGGCTGATAGGTACGTTTCATGACGAGGTGAATCCGGGAACGAGGTGTGCGGTTTCGACTCGACAGGTTACGGAGACAGCCCCGGCAATGCAAAGCGCGCCCCTGACGGAGCCGTCTCGCGAAACAAAGACATCCCCCGCGAAAAATCGCGGAAGCCCTCCAGACACCGAAATCGGCCTCGAATCGAGGGATCACTGTCTACCCGAGAACCCGGAATCCTCAATGCTGGACTGGCCATATCGCAGTTCGCCCTCGGTCCCGGATCTCCGGTTACCGCGGGTTTTGGCGGTCTTGAAGCCGGGGCGATGGTGTGTCTATCGTCGCTGACCGCCGGGACCGTGCACGCTTCCCCAGTGTGAGACAACAAGACAGCTTCTCGTATCCCCTCGGGGCAGGGCGCATCATTCTCCACATGTGTGGACAGATGTGTGGATAGCGAGAACAACGTATCGGAGGACGCCGAGTGGAACCGCAACCCTCCCCAGGCCAGTGGGAAGAGTTCAACACAAAGCTCCAGACGCTCATGGAGCCGACGAAGTGGCAGACCTGGATCCAGCCACTGACACATAAAGTCGACGACGGGACCATCCGGTTCGAAGCGCCGACCTCGTTCCATGGGCGATGGGTCCAGGACCGCTACCTCGCCGCCATGCAGGAAGTCGCTGTGGACATCTTTGGGAATGACATCGCCGTCGTCCTCGACACGCCTGCCGAACCGGTCGCGTTCGTCGAGGAGCCCGACCCGGTCCCCGTGACCAGCACCGAGCCCGAAACCCCCCAACAGCTCTTCCCGACCGATCCGATGTCCGAGCGAGCCCATGGCGCCCGACTCGTGCCGAAGTACACCTTCGAGAACTTCGTCGTCGGACAGTCGAATCGCTTCGCCCACGCCGCGGCCATGGCGGTCGCCGAGCAGCCCGGTCGCTACTACAACCCTCTGTTCATCTACGGGGGAGCGGGCCTCGGGAAGACACACCTCCTCCACGCTGTCGGGCACCACGCTCAGGAGCTCCAACCCGGGCTCAACGTCCGCTACGTCTCATCGGAGCGGTTCTTCAACGAGTTCATCAACGGCATCCGCCGCAAGCGCATGGACGAGTTCAAGTCCCGGTACCGCAACAACGACGTCCTCCTCCTCGACGACGTGCAGTTCTTCGAGGGCAAAGAGCAGATCCTCGAGGAGTTCTTCCACACCTTCAACACGCTCTACGAGGCGTCCAAGCAGCTTGTGATCAGCTCTGACAGGCACCCCAAGAACCTGTCGACTCTCGAGGACCGGCTGCGGAGCCGCTTCGAGTGGGGCCTCCTCACCGACATCCAGCCACCCGACGTCGAAACCCGGCTCGCCATCTTGCGGCGCAACGCCGAGTTCGCCCCAATGGCTGTGACTCGCGAGGTCCTCGAGTTCATTGCGGTCCATGTGCTCGACAACATCCGTGAGTTGGAGGGTGCCCTCACCCGGGTCACCGCCTATGCCGGCCTCACCAATCAACAGGTCACCATCGAGATCGCCCAGGACGTGCTGGCCGACATCGTCCCGGCCGCTCAATCGAGGCCCCTCACATCCGAGGACATCCTGGATGCCACGGCAAACATGCTCGGTGTGTCCCGTCCCGATCTGCTCGGACCCTCACGTCGTCAGCCTCTGGCTCGGTACCGCCAGATCGGCATGTACCTGTGCCGGGAGCTCACCGATCTGTCACTTCCCAAGATCGGCGCAGTCTTCGGGGGACGAGATCACACGACGGTCATTCACGCCATCGACAAGATCAAGAGCCTGATGCAGTCCGATCGCGATGTCTACAACGTGGTGACAGAGTTGTCCCAGAAGCTGAGGACAACATGAAGCTGTCCACAGCGCCAGGGGACCTTCCGATGACCCTTGTGGGCAAACCCCGAGTTGTCCGACTCGCTTCCCCACATGGGTGTGGACGGGAAAACCACCTCTCACCTGGGGTTTTGCCGATCCGTCCACAATCCACACCGCCTACTACTACCTCTACTATTGATATACATATCCTTCTGAAGGAGTAGGAAACGACTGTGCGTATACGAGCCGAACGAGATGATCTCGCTGATGTCCTGACCCGTGCCGGCCGGGGTGTCGGTACGCGGTCGCCGCTTCCCATCCTCCAGGGTCTGTTGTGTGAGGTCGAGGGAGGAACCCTGCGCGTCACCGGCACCGATACCGAGGTGACCGTGCGCACCTCCGTCGATGTCGAAGTACTCAGCGAGGGTCGAACCGTCATACCTGCCCGGCTGGCGTCCGAGGCGGTGCGCAAGCTGCCACCGGGTGCCGTCACGATCGATGCCTCGGACGGTGAGGTCGAGATCACCGGATCCGGCCCGCGCTTCAAGCTCCGTGAGCTCAAGGTCGACGACTTCCCCGAGATCGTCGAACCCGACCTCGGGCCCGGAGTCGACGTCGACGGCGCCGAGTTGCTCGAGGCGATCTCCCAGGTCGGCGTTGCAGCCTCCACCGACGAGGCCCGGCCAACGCTCACCGGCGTGTTGTTCGAGGCAGAGGATGATCATCTCCGGGTGGTTGCCACGGACTCCTACCGGCTCGCGGTACGGGATCTCAACGGATTGGCGCCCAGCGACACCAGCCTGGTCCCGTATCGGGCGCTGCGCGAGTTGTCCCGGACGATCGGTGACGGCAAGTGGAACATGGCGTTCGGGAGCCGCGAAGCGCGGTTCCGGTCCGATCTCGGCTCGGTGACGGTGCGCCTCATAGAGGCTGCGTTCCCCAACTACCGCCAGCTGCTCCCCGAGGGGTATCCCTATCAGCTCAAGGTCGAGAAGGCTGCTCTGCAGGAAGCTGTGGGACGCGCCTCACTCGTCGCCGAGGATCACATCCCGGTGCGGCTCGGGCTCACTGCCGGAGGTCTCGAGCTGAGCGTGATTCGCCAGGAGGTCGGGGAAGAGGCAGAGCACGTGCCGGGGGAGTACAACGGCGAGGAGATGACCGTCGCCTTCAACACGAAGTACCTCACGGACGGTCTCGCCGCTGCCAAGGGCGACGAAGTGGTGTTGGAGACGGTCGATCCGCTCAAGCCTGGTTTGTTGCGTGGTGCCGCCAGCGATGACTTCCGGTACCTGTTGATGCCCGTCCGGCTCTGACATGCATCTCGCCTGGTTGTCCCTGAGGGACTTCCGCAGCTACCCAGAGCTGGAGCTGCGACCGGGTTCCGGCCTCAACGTCCTGGTCGGCCGCAACGGCGCCGGGAAGACGTCCGTCCTCGAGGCCGTGTCGTATCTGTCGGCCCTCAAGTCGTTCCGCCGGGTCCCGGACGACGCCCTCATCCGTGACGGCGCCGAGGCCGCCATCATCCGGGGCGGGTTCACCACGGCGTCCGGTGAGTACACCGTGGAGGTCGAGCTGCCTCGAGAGGGCCGCCGAAGGGTCCTGGCCAATGCGAAGCGCCCGAAGCGGTTCTCGGACGTCTCAGGCGACGTTCCGGTGGTTGCCTTTCTCCCCGATGACATCGACATGGTCAAGAGGGGACCGGCGTATCGCCGTGAGTACCTCGATGACCTCGCCGCTCAGCTGTCTCCGGTGACTCGCCAGGATCAGTCGGATTTCGAACGTGCCCTCCGCCAACGCAATGCGCTTCTCCGCAATCACGGCCCGGAGACATCGGACGCGGACCTCGATGCGTGGGACCACGAGGTGTCGCGAACCGGCTCCCGCGTCGCCGCATCGCGGTTCGCTCTCATCGACAAGCTCTTGCCCGTCCTGACCGACACCTACGCCAGAGTCGGTGGGTCTGAATCGGTGGGGTGGCGCTACGAGCCCAACTGGGCCGAACCATTCTCCGACCTGAAGGACATCGACCGCTCTTCGGAGGCGATCGCGGCAGCCATCGCACAGCGGCTCGGGGAGCGCCGCCGCGTCGACAGAGAGCGACGTTCGACCACCGTGGGGCCGCAGCGAGACGACATCACGTTCCTCCTGGGATCGCGATCCACCCGAACTCAGGCGAGTCAGGGCGAGCAGCGGTCCATGGCTCTCGCCATGCGTCTCGGAGCGTACGAGCTGGTCAGGAACTCCATGGGCACCCCACCGGTGTTGCTTCTGGATGACGTGTTCTCCGAGCTCGACAGCGGCCGGGTCGACGGTGTCGTCGAGTTGCTGCCGGCTGGTCAGGTTCTCGTCACTACCGCCAGGCAAGATGATGTTCCGATGAAGGGAACGACATTCCAGGTCGCCGAGGGCCTCGTCACGGAGGTGAACGCCGGTGTATGAGCCCCAGCGTCTCGATGAGGTGATGGACCTCGTGTTGAGCCGGATCGGTGTCGCTGCGGCTCGACATCTCGACCGGTTGACCACTGATTGGGACGCTCTTGCGGCCGTACCGTGGTCGGGAAGGACCCGCCCACTCAGCTTGCAGGAGGGTCACCTGGTGGTCGGCGTCGACTCGGGCGCCACCGCCTCGCTGGTGAAGTACGACATCCACGGCTTGATCGAGCGGCTCGAAGCGGCGATTGGACCCGGAATAGTGTCGACAGTGTCACTCAAAGTGGTCGGCAGCGGCCGTCAGCGACGCTGAGACGGCCTGGAACGATGCCAATAGTGGTCGACATTGGGGTCACTGGGCTTCGATTAGAAGCGATCTGAAGCTATACTTACATGCGTGTCAATTGCCCGACGCAGCCTCTGCAGTCGGCACTGAAGGAGCCCCGTGAGCACCACGAAATCGTCAAGCGCGTCCTACGACGCCAAGAACATCACGATCCTGGAGGGTCTCGAGGCGGTTCGGAAGCGCCCCGCCATGTACATCGGCTCGACCGGCCCCCGCGGCCTCCATCACCTCATCTGGGAGGTCGTCGACAACGCGGTGGATGAGGCGATGGCCGGGTTCTGCACCCGCATCGATGTCACGTTGAGAGAAGACGGTGGGGTCTCGGTCAAAGACAACGGTCGCGGCATCCCCGTCGATCGGCATGCGAAGACCAAGCAGTCGGCGCTCACCACCGTCATGACCACGCTCCACGCCGGTGGCAAATTCGAAGAGGGCGCCTACACGGTATCTGGTGGCCTCCACGGCGTGGGAGTGTCCGTGGTCAACGCGTTGTCCTCGAGGCTCGAGGCCGAGGTCGTGCGCGACGGCCAGCGCTGGACCCAGAAGTACTCGTACGGCAAGCCCGACACGAAGGAACCCAAGAAGGGCAAGCCGGCCAAGCGCACCGGCACCACCATCACTTTCTGGGCCGACCCGGAGGTCTTCGAGGAGTCCACCACCTACGACTACACCATCGTCTCGAGTCGTCTCCGCGAGATGGCCTTCCTCAACAAGGGCCTGGAGATCAGACTCCTCGACGAACGTGGGGAGGAACCCGTCGAGGACTCGTTCCAGTACAAGGGCGGCATCGTCGACTTCGTGAAGCACCTCAACGGAACCCGCGAGCCCATCCACAAGCAGGTGGCCTACTTCGAGGACAAGTCGGACACGGCCGAGGTCGAGATCGCCATGCAGTGGACCAGTGGCTACACCGAGACCGTCCTGTCGTTCGCCAACAACATCAACACTCATGAGGGTGGCACGCACGAGGAGGGCTTCCGCAAGGCGTTGACCCGTGCGCTCAACGACTTCGCCAGGGGACGCAACATCCTCAAGGAGAAGGACGCCAATCTGCAGGGCGAGGACGTCCGCGAGGGACTCACCGCCATCGTCTCGGCCAAGGTTCGTCAGCCCCAGTTCGAGGGCCAGACCAAGACCAAGCTGGGCAACACCGAGATCCGGTCGTTCGTCGAGAAGGCCATGAACTCGCTGTTCCCCGAGTGGATGGAGCGCCATCCTGGCGACGGCCGCCGCATCACGGACAAGGCGTCAAATGCGGCCAAGGCGCGATTGGCAGCCCGTCAGGCCCGTGACCTCACTCGCCGCAAGTCGGCGCTCGAGTCTGGCGGCCTTCCCGGCAAGCTCGCCGACTGCTCATCCAAGGACCCGGAGCTGTCCGAACTGTTCATCGTGGAGGGTGACTCGGCAGGAGGCTCGGCCAAGCAGGCTCGGAACTCCGAGTTCCAGGCGATCCTCCCCATCCGGGGGAAGATCATCAACGTCGAGAAGAGCCGGCTCGCCAAGGTGCTGCAGAACAATGAGATCCAGAGCCTGATCACCGCAATCGGCACCGGCATCGGCGACGAGTTCGACCTGTCGAAGTCTCGCTATCACAAGATCGTGATCCTCACCGACGCCGACGTCGATGGCGCCCACATCCGCACCTTGCTGCTGACCTTCTTCTTCCGTCAGATGAAGGAGCTCATCGATGCGGGCTACATGTACATCGCTCAGCCACCGCTGTACTCGGTGAAGGCGGGGAGCAAGACCCACTGGGCCTACAACGACGAGCGACTCGACGAGATCAAGACCGAACTGGAAGGCCGCAAGCTGAAGGTCCAGCGGTTCAAGGGCCTCGGTGAGATGAACGCCGAGGAGCTGTGGGAAACGACCATGGACCCCGACGACCGGGCGATGCTGCAGGTGCAGCTGGAAGACGAGTTCGTCACAGAGGAGACGTTCTCGGTGCTCATGGGGACCAACGTCGAAGCCCGTCGCGAATTCATCCAACAGAACGCCAAAGACGTCCGTTTCCTGGACTTCTGATCCACCTGGAGAGCCATGCCTGAAGACACAGCAGCGCGCATAGAACCAATCGATATCCAGACCGAGATGAAGGACTCCTTCCTGGAGTACGCCATGTCGGTCATCGTCTCGCGCGCCCTGCCCGACGTGCGCGACGGGCTCAAGCCCGTGCACCGTCGCATCCTGTACTCGATGTACGACTCCGGCATCCGCCCCGGGACGCCGTTCCGGAAGTCCGCCCGTGTGGTGGGTGATGTCATGGGTTGGTTCCACCCACACTCCAACGATGCCATCTACGACGCGATGGTCCGCCTCGGTCAGGACTTCGCCAGCCGGTACCCGCTGGTCGAGCCACAGGGCAACTTCGGCACCGTCGACGACCCGCCCGCCGCCATGCGCTACACCGAGGCCCGCCTCGCCCAGATCGCCATGCACATGCTGGAGTCGATCGACGAGGAAACCGTCAACTTCGTCGACAACTACTCGGGGGAGCGTCAGCAGCCCACCGTGTTGCCGGCCCGGTTCCCCAACCTCCTGGTCAACGGATCCACCGGCATCGCCGTCGGCATGGCCACCAACATCGCCCCTCACAACCTCACCGAGGTCTCCGACGCCGTGCTCCATGCGCTCGACAACCCGGACGCCACGGCTGCCGACCTCACCGAGTTCATCAAGGGCCCCGACTTCCCCACCGGCGCCTACATCGTGGGGACCAAGGGCCTCACCGATGCGCTGTTGACCGGACGCGGCTCGGTGCGAATGCGCGCCGTCACCGATGTCGAGGAGGTCCGCAAGAACAAGACGGCCATCATCGTCACCGAGGTGCCCTATCAGGTGTCGATCGACCGCATCCTCACCAAGATCGCCGATCTCGTGAAGGACAAGGTCGTCACGGGTATCTCGGATCTCCGCAACGAGTCGAACCGTCACGGGATCCGCATCGTCATCGAGCTGAAGAAGGACGCCATTCCCCAGGTGGTCCTCAACCAGCTGTTCAAGCACACCCAGCTCGAAGAGAGCTTCTCGGTGAACGCCGTGGCACTGGTCGATGACGTGCCGCGCACCTTGAACATCGCCGACATGGTCCACCACTACATCGCTCACCAGCTCGAGGTCATCGAGCGGCGCACCGCCTATCGGTTGCGCAAGGCCGAGGAGCGTTCCCACATCGTCGAGGGCCTCCTCATCGCTCTCGACAACATCGATGAGGTCATCAAGATCATCCGGGGGTCGGATGACACGGCCGTGGCTCGTGCCGCCCTCATGTCGGCGTTCTCGCTGTCCGAGGTTCAGGCCAATCACATCCTGGACATGCCGCTGCGCCGGCTCACGGCACTGGAGACCGGCAAGCTCCGCGAGGAGTTCGAGGACCTCGCCAACCAGATCAAGGGCTTCAAGGCGATCCTCAAGTCGGAGAAGAAGCGGCGTGAGATCGTGGCCGACGAGCTCGGCGCCATCAAGGAGAAGTTCGGCGATGCCCGCCGCAGCCGGATCATCCCCGACGAGGGCGAGATGTCCCTCGAGGATCTCATCGCCGACGAGGAGCTGGTCGTGTCGGTGACGGCCCGCGGATACGTCAAGGCGACCCGGGCGTCGATCTACAAGAGCCAGGGGAGGGGCGGCCGCGGAGTGCGTGGCGCCAAGGTGAAGGAGGACGACCTCATCGAGCTCGTCGTCCACACCACGGCCCACTCCTATCTGCTGTTCTTCACCAACAAGGGCAAGGTGTACCGCACCCGGGCGCATCAGCTGCCGATCAAGGAGCGAACGGCCCAGGGCGTGATGGTGCAATCGGTGCTGCCGATGGAGCCGGACGAGAGGATCCAGGCGATCATCGACACCCGTGACTACGAGACGTCGCGGTACCTGGTTGCGTTCACGCGGTCAGGCCAGGTGAAGCGCACCAAGTTCTCCGAGTACGACTCGAGGACCTCGGTGCTCATCGCCATCAAGCTCCAGGACGACGACGAGGTGGTGGCAGTCCGGGCCACGAACGGCGAGGGCGACCTGATGATGTTCACCAAGAACGGTCAGGGAATTCGCTTCTCCGAGACCGATGCCCGTCCGATGGGCCGAGACACTCAGGGTGTCAGAGGCATCAAGCTGCGCGATGGCGATGAGGTGGTCGCCGGCGCGGTCGCCGATGAGGCTGAAGAGGTGCTCCTGGTGACGTCCGGTGGATACGGCAAGCGCACCAAGATGGGCGACTTCCCCCGTCAGAAGCGGGGAGGCATGGGCGTCAAGGCCATCAAGCTGACGAGGGTGCGGGGCGTTCTCGTCGCTGCACGAGGCGTGTCTGCCACCGACGAGGTCTTCATGACCTCCACCGACGGCATCGTCATCCGTCAGCCGGTCAAGTCCATCTCGAGACAGCGTCGTGACGCCACAGGGGTGAAGGTCATGAATCTCGGCGACGACGCCGGGGTCAGTGCAGTCGCCCTGGTGCCCACCGAGTGAGTCGGGAACCGGCCGCCAGGTTGCGGCGTTTCATTGCACGGCGCGACCAGATGGCGCCCCTACACTCGCTCGTGGCCTGAGGAGGCCTGAACCCCATGGCAGTACGCAGAGT
>JABDIW010000501.1 GCA_013003515.1 Acidimicrobiia bacterium | reverse complement strand
GTGGCCGAGGTGTGCGCCGACCACGGAATCCAGATCGTCGGGCCCCCACCCGCCCCACTCAGCTGACCGACCCACCCGAAGGGAGATAGAGAAATGACAACCATCCGATCCGTAACTGCACTGCTGGTGATCGCACTCCTTGCCGTGAGCGTCGCCGGCTGCGGCGAGGACGAGGTGCTGGCCGCCTCTGGCACCATCGAGGTGACCGCCATCGACTACGGCTACGTCGACCTGCCGCCAGTGGTGAAGGCGGGCTCGACGTTCACGCTGAAGAACGTGAGCGGCACCGAGCTCCACGAGTTCGTGGCGTTGCGCCTGCCCGACTCGGAAACCCGAACCGTCGAACAGCTCGTCGCCGACCCGGCCTCACTCGAGGCCTTGTTCCCCAACGTCGCCACCGTGGTGATCGCCCCGCCCAACGAGGACGGGTTCGCCGTTGAAGGCACCGGAGTGCTGACCGAACCAGGCCGTTACGCCATCATCTGCGCCATCCCCACCGGCGCCGACCCCGGTGAGTACCTGGCTGCAGCGGCGGAAGCCGAAGGCGGGCCACCCCAGGTCGACGGCGGAGTCCCCCACTTCGTGTCCGGCATGTATGCCGAGGTGACCATCGTCGAGTAGCCGTTCCCGGCTTCCGGCAAGGGCAAAGGCGATGGGAGGGGTGCTGCCCCTCCCATCGCCGCGTTCGGGCCCCGTTCCGCCCACGAACCGGCGAGGGGCATCACGAACGCAGGGCCACAAGTCCCTTGGATTGGGATCAATCCGGTGGCTCGACCGACCGAAGAGGCGACACATGCGCCCAAGGAGGCAGATGTGAAGCAACGTGCCCTCGCTCTCGTCATCGTCGTCGGGCTGGTGGCCGCCGCTTGTGGAGATTCCGCAGCGAGCTCAGGCGAGCCAGGCTCAACGACGACCCCGTCGACCACGGAAGCCGGCGAAACGGACGACGTGGGCACGGCGGAGGCGTTCATCGCCGAGGTATTCGCCACAGAAGGCTTCACCGACGAGGAAGCCTCGTGTCTGGCCGGCGTCTTGGCCGACGAGTACGGCGACGCGGCGCTTGGCGATGCGCTATTCGCCGAGGAAGAGCCACCCGGATTCGATGCGGTCATCGAGACCGCCACGCTCGAGTGCATCTCAGCCGAGCGACTGATCGAGATCGGTGGCGACGATCTGACCGGTGAGGCGATGACCGAGACATCCAGTGATGCCACCGCAACCTCTGCGGATGACCCTTCGGGCGAGACATGGGCACCGAAGACCATCGAAGAGC